>JAOUNV010000092.1 GCA_029880775.1 Nitrospinota bacterium
TCCGACAGCCTTTGCACCTGCTCCACCAATTCGGCGGCCGAGGCGCTCCGGCTCTTCCCCCTGGCGATGCGGACCACACAAAAAGAACAGACCTCGTCGCAGCCGGACTGGACGTTGAGATAGGCGTTGGTCCTACCGCTCATCCCTGTGACCGGGCGGACGGGGAGCCTCTCCGGCATGTCGCCATGGGCCACCATCACCAGGGCCTTCCCTTCAGGCTGGCTGTCCAGCTTTTGCAATGCCTGGGTCATGGCGAATTTTTCCGTGTTACCCAGCACCAGGTCCACCCCTTCCACAGAGGCCACATCGGCGGGGCTGGTCTCCGAATAGCATCCGGTGACCACCACCCTGGCGTCTGGATTGCCAGCCCGGGCGGCGCGAATGGCGGCGCGGGCGCTGGCGGCGCTCTTGCCGGTGACAGCGCATGTGTTGATCACCACCACATCGGCGGGTCCATCCTCCGCTGTGGTCTGGGAATATCCCGCCTGACCCAGCTCATGAGCCAGCTCGGCGCTCTCCAGGCGGTTATACCTGCATCCCAGTGTGGTGAAAGCAATTTTCTTCATGATCCGTTAATTATACATAAAGGCGCCCAAAGGCGGAACCATGAGGGGAGGGGCCCCGGACTCTTTTACCACGATCCCTTGAGTTGCTGAACCTACACAGCAAAGCATAATTATTAACACCCTTTATATACTATAATAACAATATTCGCATAATAAACCTTAAGAGAGACGACATTTATGGAAAATATTTCAGTGTTACTGGACACCAGCATTGCTTGGGATTATTTGTGCTATTCGCAAAATCAGGATAAATATCTTGCGCGACTGAACATTTTGAATAAACGGAAAGAGGATCTTCGGAATTTCATCAAGCTTCTCGATGAAAGGCAACCAGGAATTCATATCTCATGGTTTTGTAATGGTAAAGCTGATCACAAGCTAAAGGAGAAATATTCTTCTAAATGGGAGGCAATGAAAGGAAAATATTCTATTGAAATGTCTTCTATCCCTCTAACACTTTTAGATGGGAGTCATTTGCTTGATGGCTCAATTATGCTTGGTGGCAACAGCGGAGGAGAATATTCTTTCCTTACCACATCACTAAAAGAACGTTTTGATACTGAACATTTAGAGACTGCAAATGAGCATAATCATTACTGCTGGCTAACAATAGATTATAAAAAAACACAGCAATTACGAAAGAGAAAAATCGGCAACGGAATAACCGATAAAATGATAAAAATGGCAATGACCCCTAGTGAATTATATTTAGAATTATTTGAGCGGGCAATAGGTCAAAGTTAAAGCAGAAGTGATTGTATCGCTGCATTAATCAACTTTTCTCTATTCTACGGTGTGTGCCCCACTTCGCAGGTTCTTGAACCGTTTCAGGCGGAACCGGTCGTCCCGTTCCATCTCCTCCAGCCGGGAGGATATCTTTTCCATGTCCCTGGCGATCTGGGGCAGCAGCCGCATGTTCAACGCGTTTATCCTGCGCGTGGTCCGTTGTATAGCCCCCCCCATCTCCAGCAGCCGGAACTCCGCCACCCCCGCAGAGGCCAATGTATTCAGCACCGTCTCGAAGTTTTCCGCCGTTCCATCCACCGCCATGCTCCTGTAGCCTGGCGCGGAACCACGCCCGAAGGGGTCCCTGCGCGCGTCGGGGAAATCTATCCTGGGTGACTTGACCCCCCACACTTTTTTCATGTCTATATCAAAGCTCACCTTCCGCTGGGAGGCTATCGCCTGGGTGGCCAGAAAGTGGTCCGGCTCCTGGGCCCTTGCCATCACCAGCGAGCGGGCCGCCTCGGTCATGTTCGCCTCCAGCCGCTCCCGAATAGCGTGGAGGTCCATCACCATGTGGCGAAACTCGATCAGCAGCGCGTCCTTTTTGCTGGTGAGGATCTCCACCCCGTGGGAGACCAGCTTCTTCCTTCCCCGCAGCCGGATCAGCTCAAGCCTGCTTATCTTTGTCGAGTTCATCATCGCCTCTTTGTGGCCGATATTTGTTTATCATATCCCTGCTCACCCGCACCAGGTCCCTATCCTCTATGCCCTCCAGCAAGGCCCATCCCGCCGCCAGGGTCTGCTCCATGTCACGCCGTGATTCCCCTTGGTGGATAAAATCCTTTTCGAACCGGTCGGCGAACCGCACATAACCCCGGTCCTCCTCTGTGAGCCCCTCCTCGCCGATGATCGACGCCACCCGACGCTGCTCCACCCCCCTGGCGTACAGCATATACAGTTGGTCCGCCAGCTGCCGATGATCCTCCCTGGTGCTTTTAGCGCCGATGGCATGGTCCATCAGGCGCGACAGCGAAGGCAAGGCGTTGATGGGGGGGAAGACACCTTTCCGGTTCAGGTCCCGGTCCAGCACGATCTGCCCTTCGGTGATATAGCCGGTCAGGTCCGCGATGGGGTGGGTGATGTCGTCATCCGGCATGGTCAGGATCGGAAGCTGGGTGATGGAGCCAGGCTTTCCCCTTATCCTCCCCGCCCGTTCATATAGCCCCGCCAGGTCTGTATACATGTATCCAGGATATCCACGCCTGCCGGGTATCTCCTCCCTGGCCGAGGATATCTCCCGCAGTGCGTTGCAGTAGTTTGTCATGTCGGTGAGCACCACCAGCACATGGTAGTCCAGATCGAAGGCCAGATACTCCGCCGCCGTCAGCGCCAGCCGGGGGGTGATGAACCGTTCTATCACCGGGTCCCCCGCCAGATTCATAAACACCACTGAGTGCTCTATGGCGCCGCTCTGGTGGAACGAGTTGTAAAAGTAATCCGCCTCCCGACCGGTGATCCCCATCCCAGCGAACACCAGCGCGAATTTGCCAGTCTGGCCCGCCAGCCCCTGGCCCGCCAGCCCCTGGCCCGCCAGCCCCTGGTTAGCCAGCCCCGCGTTATTGATGATCAGGTTGGCCAGCTCGTTGGAGGGGAGACCCGCGCCGGAGAAAATAGGCAGCTTCTGCCCTCGGGCTAAGGTGTTCAATCCATCAATAGCGCTCACCCCCGTCATCATGAAATCGCGGGGAAGCTCCCGCTGGACCGGGTTGATGGCCGAGCCGGAGACATCGCGGCGGTGGGCGGGGATCAGTGGCGGCGCCCCATCCATCGGAGCGCCATCCCCCCTGAACATCCGCCCCAGGATCAGCGGGGAGAGGCTCATCTCTATCGGCTCTCCGTGGAAGCGGACCACGGCTGTGGCGGGGCTTATCCCCCTGGTGGGGCCAAACACCTGCAGAGCCGCGAACTTATCGCTGATTTCTATCACCTGACCCAGCATTGATCTCTCCGGCCCAGTGACGATGGTGGCCATCTCGCCATAGGAGACTCCCTTGATACCACGGACAAATATCAGCGGCCCCTTCACCGCGTCCACTGTCTGATATTCAGTAACGATACTCCGGCTCATTTTTCCTCCAGACTATCGAAAAAGGTTTTGTATTCTTCCCTCAGCGATTCGATCAGAGAGTCCAATCCCTCTGGTGGCGCTTCCTTTAGGCGCAGCAGCCGCTCCACCAGTGGTGAAGTTATAATATCCTCCAGCAGCGCCCCGCGCCCCACGGCGGCGTCCATGGCGGCGATAAAGCCGAGGATGGTCTCCAGGGTTTTCAGTTGCCGGGGCAGCGGACAGCAGACATCCACCGGGTGGACGGCGCTCTGGCGCAGGTATCCCTCACGGATGATCCTCCCCGCCTCCAGGGCGCTCCGCTCCCGCTCCTCCATGGAGTCCGCTCCCACGATCTGGGCAATCTCCTCCAGTTCCTCCTCCCGTTGCAGGATCGCCTGGGTCTTGGCGATCATCTCCGGCCACTTCTCCCCCACGTTTTCGGTGAACCAGCGCGACATCGCCCGGTGAGTGAGGCTGAAGCTGGTCCTCCAATTTATGGCAGGGAAATGGCGCTGGTAGGCAAGCTGTGAATCCAGCCCCCAGAAGGTGGACGCCATTCTGAGCGAGGCCTGGGTCACCGGCTCGCTGAAGTCGCCCCCCGGTGGGGAAACCGCCCCGATGATGGTCAGCGACCCACTCTCCTCTGGCCGACCCGCCACGGCCACCTTCCCAGCCCGTTCATAGAAGGCGCCCAACCTGCCAGCCAGGTATGTGGGGTATCCCTCTTCTCCGGGGATCTCCTCCATGCGGGAGGAGATCTCGCGCAGCGCCTCCGCCCAACGGCTGCTGCTATCCGCCAGCGCCACCACGTCATAGCCCATGTCGCGGTAATACTCGGCGATGGTCACGCCTGTATAGATGGAAGCCTCCCTGGCCGCCACCGGCATGTTGGAGGTGTTGGCGATCAGGATGGTCCGTTCCATAAGGGGCCTTCCGGTGGCCGGATCGCTAAGCTCCCGCAGTTGCTCCAATGTATCAGCCATTTCGTTGCCCCGCTCTCCACAGCCGATATAGACGATGATCCTGGCTTCAGAGTGCTTGGCGATGGTCTGCTCCAGCACAGTCTTGCCGGAGCCAAAGCCGCCAGGGATGATCCCCGCGCCACCCAGGGCGATGGGGAAGAGCGAATCTATCACCCTCTGACCGGTGACCAGGGGCCGGGTGGAGGGGAGTCTTTTACCCACGGGTCTGGGCTTGCGTATGTTCCACTTCTGCCGCATGTAAAGCGGTGTCCCGTCAGCCAGCTCCGCCACGGGCTGGGCGATGGTCCTTGCTCCGGCGAATACTTTGGCCACCTCGCCAGATACCCCGTGGGGAACCATGATCTTGTGGTTTATCAGCTCTGTCTCCCGAACATGGCCCAGTTCGGCCCCCCCATTCACCATTTGGCCTAGTGTCACTTTCGGTTGGAATTCCCACTTGGCGGAGCGATCCAGCCTGGGAATCTGGGCGCCCCTGCTGATAAAATTCCCCCACCCGGAGGCCAGAGCCTGCAGAGGGCGCTGGACACCATCGAATATGCTGCCGAGCAGACCCGGCCCCAGTTCCACGGAAAACTCCTCGCCGCTTCGCTCCACCGGGTCGCCAGGCATAAGTCCGGTGGTGTCCTCATACACCTGGATAGTGGCGATATCCCCTTCGATTCTTATAACCTCGCCGATGAGCCCCATGGCGCCCAGCTTCACAACCTCGCCCATAAACGAGCTGGCCATATCACATGCTTGCGCCGCCGGACCCGCCACCCTGGTTATTCTCTGGCTCATCAGAATTTTATCCTGAAGTGGAATCCGATGGCCCTGAAAGCCATTTCCTCTGTGTATTTATCCGCCTCGGGGCTGATGTCCCACATCTCCGGATAGCGATAGCGCGCCAGGATGGGGAGCACGGAGCGCTTCAAGGCGGCCTGGTTGCGACGGCTTATCCACGGCTCCATCTCCTCCGGCATGGCCAGTATACCCACTTCCTTTTCCCGGATGGCCCGCTCCAGGATCTGGTTTAGCTGGTCCGGGGTGTTCACGGGCGAGGCTTGGGCCCCGCCCAGCCGGAACCCCGCTTCCTGGCCCCACCGGCAGACAACCTTCATTATCCTGGCCTGGCTCATGACATGCGGGCTCCTATGAATCGGCGCGATACCACATCCACGGTGGAGCAGGTGGCGCCGCAATATACGGCGTTTTTCACATCGGCTATCATGGCGTCGAGCTCCTCTATAAAAAGGAAAAAGCCCCATGCCCCGCCCGGATTGGTGATATGCATTCTCCTGTATCGTTTCAACAGCGCGTTTTTCAGCGCGGTGGATAGCCCATATGGGGAGTCGAGCTTTTCCGGATCCAGCCTTAATTTCATTTTGCTCTGGATCAACGCCAGAGCGTCTCTTTCCGCCGGGGCCGCGGCGATGGAGAGAAAATCTGTCAGACCGATCCGCCCCCCTCCCTGGATATAAAGCTCGGAGCGGGAAGGGCCATCCTGCCCGGCCTGGCGCAACATCCATCCATTTTTCGCGTTGATCGTGTCCAGTTGGTCCCGGAAATATTCCACGCGCCTGGAGCCCAGCTTGGGTTTGTGTTTGTTCAAGTATCCATTAAAAAAGTGGCGCTCCATGAAAAACTCGCCCGCCACCGGATCCTCGGCGAATTTATCCGCGTCCACCGCCTGCGCCAGGGGATGACTGGCCCTGGCCAGCGCCGCGCAGAATTCGGCTGGCTTCATATGGGCGTTCCACAGGCCGGCCCTTTTCAAGGGCAGGATATATGAAAGAAAAAAGAAACGTTTTTCCAGATCGGCGCCGCCGAAAGTAAGATACCGGACCGCAGCCTTGATCTCCTCCAGCTCCCACCTGGCCACAAAGATGTCCCAATCCTGCGGCCACGCCTCCGCCGCCCGGGCCGCGAAGAGCCGCTTTATCCGCAGGCTCCCCTCGTTCACCAGACGCAGCACCAGGGGGATGGTCACGGTAATGTCCTTGCGGGCGGTGAGAGCGGCGATCTCCGGCTCGAACACCGTCCCGGCCAGGGCCCTGGCCATGAATTGGCCATCCCTCCCCGCCGCCATCCGCTCCAACAGGGCAAAGGCGGGAAACTGGCTTCTCAATCCGGCCAGCCTTGTGTTGGCGTATTCAACCAGCATTGGAGTCCTCCACGATCAGGTCGTCATGATGCAGATGCGCCCTCCTCTTCCACAAGTTGGCCATCGCTTCGGAGAAAAGGAACCTGGCTTGTGTCCGGCCCTCCTTGGCATGGGCGATAAAACCCTTCTCCACTCCTGTGTCCTCCACAACAGAGAATCCGTTTCCCCGCAGAGCGTTCGCCGTAGCCGGATCCGCCGCCACCCGATCTACCGCGCCGATCTCACCAATGGCCTCGGCCAGCATGGCGCCGATGAACGGGGCATACTGGGGGCTTTGCATGAACCGGCCAAACCGCTCTTCGGCCAGATGGAAGGCCAGATTGACGATACTCCATCCCCTCCCCAGAGTGGCTGCGCGGGCGCGGATTGTATTCTCGGCCACGCGAGCGCTTTCCCGCTTCCGGGTGTGCTCCCTATTCAGGCTATCAATAATCGAGTCGATCTGATCGGCCCGCTTTTGCGCATTGGCCAGGATAGCCCCCGCTTCCGCCTCCGCTTTTTTCATGATGGCCTCTTCCCGCATTTCCGTCTCCTTTTCCAGGGCGGCCAAAAGCTTTTCCACGCTCATGGGGCGCCTATTGCAGGATCAGATAGGCTATGACAAAGCCGAGGATGACCATGGTC
>JAOUNV010000509.1 GCA_029880775.1 Nitrospinota bacterium
TGATCTTCATAGAGGCGCTCAGCCCCTCGCTGAGCTTTGCCTCCAGGGCGGCCAGGGCGGCCTGGGCTTTGGATACTTCCTGGCTCAAGGTGGCGGCCAGGGCGGCTTGCTCCGTCAGGTGAGTCTCGGCCCGTTCCTTCTCTTGCTTGCGCTCCGAAACGGCCAATTCTCCTTCGGACACGTTTCTTTCCACCTGGCCGATCTCCTGCTGAGCCAGCCCTCTTTTTTCAATCAGTTCCTCCACCTGGGCCCCAAGAAACCGCCTGTGATGGTTGTTTTTCTCCAGGGAGGAGTCCAGGGCGCCCTTTTCCTCACGGACGGTGGAGATCTCTCTTTCCTGCTTCAGGATTTTCGCCTTGAGGGTTTCCAGCTTGTTCCTGGCGGAAGCAAGCTGTGCGGAAGCCGCGGTTTCCCGCTCCTTCTGGCTTTCCAACTGGTTTTGCAGGGATCCCATCTCCAGGGCGAGCCTTTGATACTCCCCGGCGTAGTGGACCTGGGCTGTGTCCCTTATTTCCGCCTTGTAGGCCTTGTAGCGCTCCGCCTTTTTGGCCTGTCGGTTGAGGGAGGCTCTCTGGCGGTCCAGCTCCCCGATGATGTCCTGTATCCTCAGGAGGTTCTGCTGGCTTAGCTCCAGCTTGTTCCTGGCGGCGTTTCGGCGCATTTTGTATTTCATGATGCCGGCAGCCTCGTCGATGAAGACCCGCCTGTCTTCCGGCTTGGCGTTCACCAGCCTTGTCACCTGCCCCTGCTCTATGATGGAGAGGGTCTTTATGCTCACGCCGGTGTCCAGGAAGACGTCGACTATGTCCTTCAGGCGGCATGGGACCTTGTTTATCATGTATTCAGAGTCGCCGTTGCGGAAATACTTCCGGGTGACGCTGATCTCCGGATACTCCGAATATGGGGCCGTGGAGACGGCTCCGTTTTCGTTGGAGATGGTCATGGTGACCTCGGCAAAGCCGGTGGGCTTCCTGTTGGCGGAGCCGTTGAAGATGAAATCCTCCATCTTGGTCCCGCGCATGGTCTTTGCGGACTGCTCGCCCAGCACCCACCGCATGCCGTCGGCTATGTTGCTTTTCCCGCACCCGTTGGGGCCGACAATGGCTGTTACGCCGGCTTCGAATTCGATTTTGGTAAGATCAACGAAAGATTTAAAACCCCTGAGTTCAAGGCTCTTGAAGAACATCCCCACTCCTTTCGGCGAATATAATTGCCAGCGCCGGATTTCCCGCACTGGCTGTTAGCGCTTCCTGAAGAACCGATAGACGCGCTATATAGTGCGCTTTTCCACATAATCCACAAGATCATGTGTATTTAATCTATCGCCCAAATATTTCAACAGGAATATATTGCTAACTATGTAACCATCCTTCAAATAAAAAATCAAGCTTTTTTCCGTCTTCGCCGAAAATTTCCAGGGTCCCTTTCTGAGCGGTGATTTCACCTATACGATGCGCCTTTATGCCCTCCTCTTTTATCAAGGTTTCCAACTTCTTTGTTTTCCGTGGATTGACGGTGAACAGCAATTCATAGTCCTCGCCGCCAGTGATCATTCGCTTGAGCAGGTTCGTTTTGTTTTCGCCATTCTGCGAGAGCTTCACAGCTCCCGAGATAGGGAAACCATCGAGATTGATAACCCCTCCAGCGCCGGAGGCTTTGAGAATACGCCTGAAATCCAGGGCGACGCCGTCGGAGATGTCTATCATCGAGGATGCGATCCTGCCTTCGGCCAGCAATGCGCCCCACTTGAGCCGGGGTGTGGGCCGGGTGTGCCGTTGGACAAGCTTCTTCTCCGCCGGGCGGATTCTTTTCTTGCCGCTCATCAGGATATCCAGACCCAGGGCCGATTCGCCCGGGTATCCGGTGACGTAGACAAGGTCGCCCGGTTTCGCGCCGGACCTGTCCACCCGGTGGTTTTTCTTCACCTCCCCTATCACGGTGACTGTGAAGGATAGGGACGCGGAGACGGAGACGTTGCCGCCCAGGATCCTGCCTCCGCATTGCCAGGCCGCTTTCCCCGCCCCGCCCAGGAAAGCCTGGAGCCATTTTCTATCAACTTCATGGAGGTTGATGGAGAGCAGAAAGCCAACAACCTTGCCTCCCATGGCGGCGATATCGGAGGCGGACGTGAATATCGCCTTGGCGCCAACTTCCTCCGGCTTGGAAAGCTCACGCAGGAAATGGACCGCCTCGGCCAGGGTGTCGGTGGATAGCAGCACTTCGTGGCCTCTTGTGGGGATGATGGAGGCGCAATCGTCCCCTATGCCCAGGGCCACCTGGCTTTTGGCGGCGGACCTTTCGAAATACCGCCT
>JAOUNV010000093.1 GCA_029880775.1 Nitrospinota bacterium
CCCCATCGGTGACGTCCACGAACACTCTTTCGTCCACCGGCGAACTGGAGTACAAGATCAACGTGTTCTTCGGCACGTCGTCCAGCCCGTATCACGACGATGATCCGGGGGATGTCTACAAGTTCTACGCGGTAAGGGACACCGATGACAAGACCAAGTGCACCTTCGGCGGCCCTGAGTTGTGGAACGTAGACCTGCCTGCCGGGCAACAGGTGTACGCCGCGGCGTTCGCTACCGCCGGAAGGGTTTATTTCGGCACATCCACGGCCACCAGCGAGGATCCGTGCGCGCCCACGTCCGCGGCGGCGAATGGTACCACGGGAAATATCTTCGTGTGTGACATCGAAAATGGTGGCATGGTTGTCCCCCCCATCGCAACTGGCAACACGGCCGGATCGCTGGTGGTGGACGATAACCATCTGTACTTCAGGACATCCGACGGTAGGGTGATGTCCAGAGGTGGAGATACATTCCAAAACGCAACCAAACAAGGAGGATTCAGTGAGGCAGTCATTGTTTCGTGGATGGAAGTACTGCGCTAAGCGCACGGGAGCCAGAAGCGGCTTTTCCCTGGTGGAGCTGCTGTTGACCATCGGGATCTTCGGCATCCTGGCTGGATTGTCCTATTCGTCGGTAGCCGGCAACATGCCCCTGTGGAGGGCGAAAGGGGCTGCAGACAATGTGATCGGCATTTTCCAGAGGGCAAGGGCTCAGGCGGTGAGGTCGAATCAATGGGCTCTGGTCTCATTCACCGGGGTCAATACGCCTGGCTCTTCCGTTATAACTGTCTATATAGACACGAACAATAACGGGCTGGTGGATGTCGGTACGGATCAGGTGGTCTACAACGTGGATGTGCAGAGCCATTACCCGTCCGCCTATGTGCAGTCTGTAACCGTAGGCGGTACAGCATCGACCATGGTGGCGTTGGGCCCGGATGGGACAGTCAAGCCCAGTAAATTGGTCATGCCGGTGGATGTGACGATAGCCAGCACCAGCCCCAAGATTACCCAGACCTTTACCATCAGGGTAGAGCGTGGCGGCCTGGGCCGGTGGATGTAAGCTAGACTTTTTTCGATCCCGCTTCGGGCAAGCCCCGGGGCGGGATTTTTCTTTTTCCGCCATGCGGCGTTTATGTTTGAATCCGCAAGGCCGATAAGCTACGATTTACCCTTTACCATGCGGACTCACGATCCATGCCGGTCATTGCCGACAATATAAAAACAATCCTTGGGCGGATCGAGCAGGCCGCCGAAAAAAGCGGGCGTGACCCGAAAGCGGTGGAGCTGGTGGCTGTCACCAAAACCGTGGGCGCGGACCAGGCCCTGGAGGCGGTTTTGGCGGGAGCCACCAGCCTGGGTGAATCCCGGGTGCAGGAGGCCAGGGAGAAGTTCTCGGTCATCGGGCCAAAGGCCAGGTGGCATCTCATCGGCCCGCTACAGACGAACAAGGCCAAATATTGCCCAGGGCTGTTCCATCTTATACACTCAGTCGACAGGATGGAGCTTTTTCGGGAACTGGCCAGGCAGGCGGCGCGAAAAGCAACCGTGGTTCATTGCCTGTTGCAGGTGAACCTCTCCGGAGAGAAGCAAAAGTCTGGATGTCGGGCCGAGGATGCCGAAGGGATAATAAAAGAGGCGGCTCTGCTGGAGGGAGTGAGGATCGAGGGATTGATGACGGTGCCCCCATACAGCGACGATCCGGAGGACTCGCGTCCTTTTTTCGGGGAGCTTTGCCAGATGGCCGGAAGGCTGGGGGCGCTGGGAGTGGTAAACGTGAAGATGGATCGGATTTCGGCGGGGATGTCCAACGACTTTGAAGTGGCGGTGGAGGAGGGGGCCACGATAGTCCGGGTCGGCTCCGCCATATTCGGCGAAAGGCTACAATGGAGAGTGGAAAATGATAAAGAATAGCGTTGCGGAAGGCGCGTTGGCAGGTAAAAAAATCGCCTTCATTGGCGCAGGCTTCATGGGGGAGGCGATAATCCGTGGAATCCTGAAGGCAGGCGCCGCCAGCCCCACGGTGATTACCGCCCACGACCCGGCGCCGAAGGCTTTGGAGTCTTTGGCCAGCCTGAAGGTGACCCTGGCCGATAGCGCCACTGCGGCTGTCGATGAGGCGGATATAGTGGTTTTCGCGATAAAGCCGCAGGTCATGGAAAAGGTGGCTTCCTCGCTGAAGAAGGGGATATCGAAAAATACCCTGGTGATCTCCATCGCCGCCGGTGTCTCCACCACCAGCCTGGAGTCTTGGCTGGATCAGGGGGCGAAGGTCGTCCGCGCCATGCCCAATATGGCCGCGTCGGTGGGTCAGTCGGCCACAGCCATCTGCGCGGGCAAAGCGGCAGGGGAGGGTGACATGGCCGTGGCGCAGGCGATGTTTGAAGCGGTGGGTGGAAGCGTGACAGTGGATGAATCGCTGATGGACGCTGTTACCGGGCTGTCCGGCTCCGGCCCTGCGTATGTGTTCATGTTTTTAGAGGGGCTGATAGACGCCGGGGTGAGCTGCGGACTGCCCAGGGATGCGGCCACCTATCTGGCGCGACAGACGCTTTACGGCTCGGCTCTTCTGGCCAAGGAATCGGGGGAGCACCCCTCTATACTAAAGGAGCGGATCACCTCCCCCGGCGGGACCACCATCGCCGCGCTCTCCGCCCTGGAGGGGGATGGATACCGCGGCTCAATCATAAAGGCGGTTCGCGCCGCCATGGAACGCAGCCGCGAATTGGGCAAAAAATGAAATCAGGAAACAAGGATAATTAAGATGCCTATAGTTGGCTATTTTTTCAATGCTTTAGGTACTGTCATTTATGCGGTGCTGACAATTTACATGTATGTGGTCATCGCCAGGGTGGTCATCTCCTGGGTGAACGCTGATCCTTACAACCAAATCGTGATGTTCATCAGAAACGCCACAGATCCTGTGCTGTTCCCCGTCCAAAGACGTCTGCCGTCGATGGGGGGGCTCGACTTTTCCCCGATAGTGGTCCTGTTTGCGATCATGTTTCTACAGGAATTCCTGGTGAAAAGCCTTTTCTATATTGGGAGGTCCTTGGGCGCATAGTGAATGTATCCGCCAAAAACCAGCAGTCGTCCGGATGCCTTGCGCCCGGCAAGGGTGGCGAAGGGGTGATAGTGACTGTGAAGGCGACTCCCCGCTCTTCCGTCAGCCGCGTGGAGAGTGTGGTGGCGGGCGCCCTGAAGGTGCGGCTGGCGGCGCCCCCGGTGGATGGGGCGGCCAACACGGAGTTAATCAAAACCCTGGCCTCCTTTTTCGGCGTGGCGAAATCGACCGTGACCATATTGTCCGGCGAGTCCTCCAGGGCGAAACGGGCTTGGGTGCGCGGGGTGACTATGGATCAGGCGGGCGATCTGGTGGCGGCGCTACCGTGAACCGATCGAATCGCAACGCTGGTCCGGGATTGATATGACCAACATAGGCTTTGACCTGCGAGGTTTGCAAGAGGGGTTCAAGGCGCACAAAAAGCGTGGGATCGGGGTGTATATCAGGAACCTGGCGGCCAGGACGCATCTGGCGCCCAGGGAGCTGTCGATGATCCCGTTTCACGACCCTGGCATGGAGGCGGAAGAGCCGGTGGCGCTGGGATCGGAAGCCTACGATACTCGCTATGTGGCGCCTTTGCGGCCTCTGCTGCGGCAATACGTGTGGCAGCATTTTCTTTTCCGGCCCGTGATAGGGGCGGCAGTGAAAAAAAGAGAGCTCGACGCGTTTTTCTTCCCCTCCCATCTGGACGCCCCGGCGGGAATATCGGTTCCATACGCGGTGAAGGCGCACGATCTTATCCAGGCGGCCATGGGGGAGATGCACTCCTCGCTGAAGCACCGGGCCCATGTGATGAAGCAGATTTCCGCGCTGAGAGGCGCCAGGGTGATAATCGCCAACTCTCATCACACGAAAAGCGATGTGGTGAAATTCACGGGGGTGGCGCCGGAGAAAATAGTGGTGGCCCATCTGGGCGTGGATCGGGTGTTCACCCCGCGGGCCGACGCGGACCTCTCCCGATTCAACCTGCCGGAGAAATTCGTCCTGAATGTGGGAGGCATCGATCCGCGAAAAAACATAAATCTTCTTTTCACCGCTTTCACCAAACTGCTGGATAAGAATCCGGATTACCACCTGCTGATGACCGGGGCGCTGGATGACGACCCGAAGTTCCGCGATTTCACCGCCGAACTGGACCGCCGCTCGCTAAGGAGCCGGGCCAGGGCGCTGGGGTATGTGACGCAGGGTGAATTGGCGGCTTTGTACGCCAGGGCGGATATGTTTTTCTATCCCAGCCTCTATGAGGGATTTGGCCTGCCAGTGCTGGAGGCTATGGCCTGCGGGGCGCCGGTGATCACCACAGACCGCTCCTCCATCCCGGAGGTGGCTGGCGACGCTGCCTTGACGCTGGATCCGGACCGACCCGAATTATTCACCGAAGCTTTGCTGCGGCTGGCGGAGTCGAAGGATGAGAGGGAGAGGCTGCGCGAGCTGGGACCGAAAAGAGCGGCGACATTCTCCTGGGACACTCACGCCCGGACAGTATGGGAAACCCTTGCCAGGTCATTCGGCTAGGCGGATCAGGCGGCGCTATCGTCGGCTTTATTTTCCAGCTCCTGGGCCTTCCAGTTGTCGTGTATCTTGGCGATAAGCTGGGCGTCGTACATCTCCACCCATGCTTTCACGATAGCGGGATCGAAATGAGCGCCTGAGCTTTTGATTATCTCCTCCAGAGCCTCTTCCATGCTCCATGCTTTTTTGTATGGGCGGGTGGAGGTGAGTGAGTCGAACACATCGGCCACGGCCACGATCCTGGCGGCCAGAGGTATGTCGTGACCGGCCAGCCCGTCCGGATAGCCGCTGCCGTTCCATTTTTCGTGGTGGCTGCGGGCAATTTTACGGGCCACAGTGAAAAATGGGCGCTCCCGCAAAATCCTTTCCCCGTGGATGGTATGGGTTTTCATTATGTCAAACTCTTCGTCGCTCAGCTTCCCGGTTTTTTTCAGTATATGGTCCGGGATGGCTATCTTCCCCACATCGTGCATGATGGAGGAATAGCCGATCTCGTCCGCCTGGTCGCTTGGTATATTCAGCTTAAGGGCAAGAGCATGGCTATAGCTCTGGATACGGTGGATGTGGATGGCGGTGTCTGTGTCTTTAGCTTCGGCCGCAGTGGCCAGGCTGAATATGGCGTCCATATTGGCCGCTTCCAGCTCCACGGTGCGCTCCCGGACTCTTGTCTCCAGGGTTTCGTTGAAGCGGGCCAGTGTGATGTTCGCCTTTTTCAGATCCTCGTATAGCGATTTTACCCGCAGATGGCTGTGTATCCTGGCCAAAAACTCCTCGGTGCCGAAGGGCTTGACGATATAGTCATCGGCGCCCAGGTTCAAGAACAGCTTGATCCCCTCTTTTTCAGAGATAGTGGTGGAGACGATGATGGGAATAAACTGGAACCGCTGGTCCGCCCTGATTTTCTCTATGAGCAGCCGACCATTCATGTTCGGCATGTTTATATCGGTCACCACCATGTCCAGCTCAGAGTGCTGGCGCTCCAATATTTTCAATCCCTCCGCGCCATCGTGGGCCTCCAGAACCGAGTGCCCCACTTTTTCCAGAAGGTGGCGTGTGATGGCTCTCATAGTGGAGGAGTCGTCCACCACCAGGATGCGCCGACCAGAGCCTGTGACCTGTTTTTCTTTTACGAAAGCTTGCGCAAACGCGTCCGTCTCCCAGGTATCCATCGGCTTTAGGAACACTTGCCTGGCGCCCCGGCGAAGGCAAAGCTCCTTTTGTATCGGGTCCTCCATCCCGGTGACTACGATCAGAGGGATATCCTTGGTTTTTTTGGAAAAGGTGAACTTGCTTATCAGCTCCAGGCCGTCCATATCCTCCAGCGACAGATCCATGGTGATAAAATCGGGTGTCAGACTTGTGGCCATTTCCAGACCCAGCCTGCCACTTTTGGCGACCGATACCGAAAAGCCGAGGGAACGGAACTTGTCCTCCATCGCCATGCAGGATATATCGTGGCTATCCACCACTAATACATGAAGCTCCTCCGAAGGAGCGGAAGCGTCCGGCATAAAAACTTCAAACCAAGTAATTCAAAGATAAGTCCCCCGCTGCATGTTATCATTTTAACCCATGAGGATATTGGATTATTACATTTTTCAGGAACAATTCAAAGTTTTCCTGATTTCGTTATTCACCATCCAGGCGATGCTGCTGCTGGAGAAGGTGAATTTTCTGTCCAACCTGTTTCTGGCGCGCAACACATCGTTTGAAACAGCAGGGTTGCTGATCTTGTATCTCTGCCCTGCGTTCCTGACGCTGGCGGCGCCTCTGGCCGTGTTGATGTCATCGTTGATGGCGTTTTCCCGCATGTCCGCGGACAACGAGATCACCGCCATGCGCGCCGGGGGGCTCTCCTTTGCCAGGCTTCTGGCCCCGGTGATATTTTTCTCCGCGTTGGCGGCGGGCGCCACCTTGTACCTTTCCGTGAATTATGCCCATGAGGGGAACCTGCGTTTCCAGCAAACCGCCATAAAGATATTGAGCCAAAGCGTGCAGTCGGAGATAAAAGAACGGCGTTTTTATTCCGAGTTTCCCGGCCTGATGATATACGTGAATGAAAACCGGGATGGGCTGCTAAGGGGGGTCTTTATATCCGATCAACGCAGTGAAGGACGGACAAGCATCATCGAAGCGAAAACAGGGATGATGGAATCTGATCAGCAAAAAGGGATCCTCACCATGGAATTACGGGACGGGGTTATCCACACCGCGGGGCAGAACTATACAACCATCGGGTTCAAGGAATATTTTCTAAAAATGGATCTGGGCGCCAGGATTAACCAGCCCCTGGAGAAAGAAACGCCCCAGATGTCCATCCCGGAACTGCGGGAGGAGATACGCAAAAAAGGGGCGCAGGGAAAACCATCGTTCCGGGAACAGGTGGAGATCCACAAAAAATACGCCATCCCCTTAGGCTGCCTGGCGCTAGGAGCGCTGGGGGCGTTGGCCGGGGTGATGACCCAGCGGCGCGGCTCCGGCGGGGGATTGGGGATGGGAGTGATCCTGATAGTCATCAACTACCTTCTGATAATGATCGGCCAGGGCTTAGGCTCCG
>JAOUNV010000510.1 GCA_029880775.1 Nitrospinota bacterium
TCATCACCGACCCGGTCAATATGGATTGCAAGGAACAAACCACAGGCTTGTCTGTGTCCATAACCCCTATCCCCAGACAGGAATTCGAGGTGGAAGTCACCCAGGACGGCAAGGACATCCTGCTTCACTCCCTGGATTTTGACTGGAACCTGATAAACCTGCGGCAGGGCGCGGCGGCCGCCAGCGGGACCGGATCGACATCCATGCCCGGTCAGGTCTCCGATGATGGTTCCTTTTCCGCCGAGAGCTCCGGAACCTGGCCCAACCTAGGATCCGCCGGGCCGGTGGATATCCGCCAGCGATTCGAAGGCGCCTTTACCGACGAGGGGGTGTCTGGCAATTACTTGGTGGACCTTTTTCTTCATGATTACAACACCGAGTGCCACGGCAGCGCAAAGTTCATCGGGAACAAGCTGAGCTGAACCCAGGCCGCGCCGTTGTTCCATCCATCCGCCGCCTTGATTTCTGTTATACTTGGGCGGCCATGGCGATCAATGTCCTGGCGATTGTTAATCATCTCCCCTATCATCCAGACTATACGCGCAATGGAGGGGCAGTGGCGGGGATATTCCCCCTAAAAAAAAGGCTTTTGACCATATCCAGATGAACATGACCCAACCTGGCGCCGGCCAGGATGCGCCATCGGCACAGGCCGACGGACGAACACGCGCAGTGAAAAGTTATTTCGACTCCGCCGCGGTGGAATACGGCCAGAAAAGCGAGAAAGGCGCCTGGGCCTGGCTCAAGAACGCCGAGTATGACGCGGTGGCCGGCCAGCTGGGCTCCATCGAAGGGATGGTGACCCTGGACGCCGGTTGCGGAGCGGGGTGGTACGCCAAAAGGCTTGCCACGCAAAAGCCGAAGACTTATGTGGCGCTGGATACTCTGTTCTCCATGGTGGCCAGGGCGCGGGCCGAGGGGATGGACTCACTGGTGGCGGACTCCCTGTCGCTGCCGTTCAAGCCGGTTTTCGACGTGGTCCTTTGCGCCGGGGCGCTGGAGTTCATGGACTCTCCGCCGCTGTTTTTTCGAGAGGCGGCGCGGGTGCTAAAGCCGGGGGGGCAGGTGACCCTTTTGGCGCCGGCGAAAACCATTCCGGGAAAAATCTACAGATGGTGGCACCGCCGCCACGGTTTTGAAATACATCTTTTCAGTGAGGATGATCTGGCCTCCATGGCGACCTCCGCCGGTTTGCGCCTGGAAAGCGTGGGAAGGGCTGGGATTTTCAACCTGGCGGCCAGAATGAAAAAATCCGCCTGACCTCTGCTCCGGCATGATCGCCCAAAAGTATGGCCCTAAGTGGCCGGGCGCCTTATAATATTACTGTCAGGTATGGCGCGAAGCGAACCGCGCATTTGAGCTGGCATAAGGTGTGGCTGATAAAATGACAAACCCAAAGCGAATACTTTCCTATGTTCCAATCCTGCTGGGCTGTGCCCTTATTGCCGCAGCTTCCGTTGCGGAGAGTGAAGTCATAAAGTGGACAGACGCGGAGGGGAATCTTCATTATTCCGACTCGGTGGCGGAAGTGCCCGCCAAATACCGGAGCCAGATCGAACGGAAGGTATACAAGTTCGATAAACAAAAAGAGACAGCCAAGAAGTGGACACCCCCATGGAAGCAGGGTAACAGCGCCAGGATGGCCCCCCCGGCGGGATACGAACAAGGCCAGCAGCTAAAGAGGTTTTCGGTTCCGTACAGGGCGTTCGAAGGGACCGCCCGAAGGATCATCATTGATGTCACGTTCAACGGCTCCGTGACGGCGCCGATGCTGCTGGATACGGGAGCGCCGGGGGTGGTGATTTCCGAGGCGCTGGCGAACAGGATCGGTGTCTTTGATGGGGATACCGGCAAGCTGCGGATCAGGACAGGCGGTATCGGTGGAAGTACTCCTGCCATCCTTACCATAATCGACAGGCTGGAGGTGGGGGAGGGGGTCTCCGAATTCGTACCGGTGAAAGTGACTCATTCCTTATCCAGGGCTTTTGAGGGGCTGGTGGGGATGGATTTTATGGCCAATTTTCAGATGACCATCGACAACCGACGACATCTGCTGCTGTTCCAGGAAATGCCGGAAAGCGACGACAGGCCCGGCGGCCATGATGAACACTGGTGGCGCGCCCTTTTTTACAACTTCGCCAGAATGCGGGCCGGATGGGGAAACTACATGGGGCATCTAAAGTCGGCCAACTCCAGAGGGAGCGACAAGCTGAAATTCGCGGAGAGCCAATATAGTGAAGCGGATAAGTTGCTGCGCAAACTGGACAGTTACGCGGCTAAAAACAGCGTCCCCAT
>JAOUNV010000511.1 GCA_029880775.1 Nitrospinota bacterium
GACCGCCAATGGCGCCATGGCCAGATTCACTGCCGACAATGGGGTGCTAACGATTACGCATGGCGAATATTGTAAGACACATCGCTCGTCGACCATATCCTTGGGCCGTGGTCCCTTGGGCCGTGGTCCCTTGGGCCGTGGCCCCCTGGGGCCTGGTGGCTCTGACGCTGGTGATGGGGGCGTGGGCCTGGCCAGCGGCCGCATGGGGAAAGGAGGCAGGCTTGTGGGAGAGGTATAAGAAGACCTTCATAACCAGTGATGGGCGTGTGGTGGATTTTCACCAGGGGGAAATCAGCCATTCCGAGGGGCAGGGCTACTCCATGCTCCTGGCCCTGGAGTATGGCGACAGAGGGACTTTTGACAAGCTGTGGAACTGGACCAGGCAAAACCTGGCGGTGCGGTCCGACGGGTTGCTGGCTTGGCGATGGGGAAAAAGAATAACTGGCGCCTGGGGAGTCATCGACTATAACAACGCCACCGATGGCGATCTTCTGGTGGCCATGGCCCTGGTGAAAGCGGGCGCCAAATGGAATAGCCAGGAACTCGCCGACAGGGGGCTGGATCTGGCTCGCGCTATCCGGCAAAACCTGGTGGTGGAACGCAATGGGTGGTTCTATCTTCTGCCTGGTCATTTCGGATTCGAATTCAACGGAGGTTTCACTCTCAATCCGTCATACATGATCTACTCCGCTTTTAAGCTGTTTGCCCAGGCCGACAAAGAAGGCGCCGACACATGGCGGCGTGTCGAAAAGGGCGCTCGTCGCCTGGTCGAAAAAAGCAGGTTCGGTCAGATAGCGCTACCGGCGGATTGGGTGGCGGTGGACGGGTATGGCGACATCCGCCTCCACTGGGAAAAAAGCGAATATTCTGGAAAGGAAGCGGTGCGCGTGTTCCTTTATTCCTCATTTGATAAATCGATAAAGTCGATATCGGGGCTTGATGGGATATTGGGCTTTTACCGGAGGCTCGGCTATATTCCGATACAGGTGAACCTGGTGTCCAGCGAGATGGCCATAGAGCCTGCTCCCGGCGGCTTTTATGCGGTCTACGCAAAGGCCGCCGCCAATGCGGGGAAGGCCTCCATCTCCAAAAAGCTGTTCCAGGAGGCAAGGGCCGCCCTGGACAAGGAAGATAAAAACTACTATTCGCTCGTTCTATATCTGCTGGCTACCAGCGAAGGGGTGTTATGAAAACCATAAAAATTATCGGCGTCTCGTTTGTTCTCCTGCTACTGTCATCCTCCATGGCCCCGGCCCAGCAAGGGGGCGCGGATCAGGCCCTGGCGGAAGGATGGAACCTTTTCAATAAAGGTTCATACCAGGAGGCTTATCAGAACTTCCAACGCGCATGGGAAACGGAGTCGCTGCGGGAAAACGCCGGGCAGGGGATGGCATATTCCCTTATGAAGCAGGATAAGCTGGACGAGGCTCTGAAGGTGGCGGAAGGTTTTCCGCCAGACCATAAGGTGTTCGGCCCCATCCGGCGCGATATTATCTCCCAAAAGGCCCTGGGGGCTTTTAACTCAAAGCAATACCCTGTCGCCGAGGCGGGATTCCGGAAGCTGATAGCAATGGGCGCCAAGGACCCAGCCATGAAAACCCTGCTGGGTTGGTCGCTGTTCCACCAGGGGAAGGAAGCGGAGGCGTCCCCCATTTTTGTGGACTCATACAAAAACACAGGCGACCCGAAGAGCGCAGAGGCGGCCTTGTTGGCTTTCGGCAGATCTGGCGACGTGGAGGGAGGAATCGCCTTCTCCACCACCCTGGCCGACTCCGAAGATCCAAAGCTGGTCAAGCTGGCGGGGAATTTTCTTTATGGCAAAGGGATGCCAATCACAGCCGCCCAGGCCGACCCGGAGCCGGACAGGCCCTATGTGAACGCGGAGAAGCCCAGAATAGAGGTGGAGACGATCTACAGGACCAAAACCGGGGACGATGGGTTATCCAAGCTTACCGATATATCGATACCGATCACCTACTCCCACCCGTTTAAAACAGGCAACGAGTTGTCGGTATCGATTATTCCAGTCGTTCTCGATTCCGGCTTGGCGCCATCTGGCCCCCAGGCAGGGAGCTTTTATAACAAGGCCTCCGCAAAGGAGAGGGAGGTGAACACGAAAGTGAACGCCTTTATCCCCCGGCTGACCTACAGGCGTGAGGGGGCGATCCGCTACACGGCCCAGATGGGCGCCACCCCCATATCGGGGGAGGCCGACCCGGCGCCCACGTTTATGTTGAAAGCCCAAGGGGGATGGTTCACCGCGTCGGCCTATCAGACGCCGGTCACGGAGTCG
>JAOUNV010000512.1 GCA_029880775.1 Nitrospinota bacterium
AGTGCGGTGGCTCCCGCCGGAAAAATAGAAGCCGCCCGGCTAGATAATCACCCTGCGCGGAAGTATAGTCGAGAAGGGAAAGCCGGCCAGTGAAGGCCCTTCGGCCTTGCCGACGCCGTAGAAAGCGCCGTCCCTGCCCACGATCCGCACAAGCTCGCCGCCGCCGCAATCCTCGTATTTGATAATCTCGGAGACGCCCAGGGGCATCCCCTTGCCCAGCCTTCCGGTGGCGTGGGGAACCACGGTAACCTTGTTCATGTTGGCCAAACCTTCGGCCAGCGGGATGATCTTGGCGTTCACTTCATCCAGATTTTCTTTTGTGATCATGTCCAGGGGAATGGAGTCCTCTATCTTGAATATCCCGGAGCGCACCCTGGTTAGGGCGGAAAGATGGCCATAGACTCCCAGTTCGTTTCCAATATCGTGGCACAGCGTCCTTAAATACACGCCGGTGGACACAGTGGCGGAAAGGTGGACCACCGGCCCCTCTTTCCCGGTAACCGAAAGAGACCGGATGTTCACCCGCACTGGTTTTCGCTCCACGGTGATTCCCTGTCGGGCCAGGGCGTAGAGGCGCTGGCCTTGCTGTTTCTTGGCGGAGTACATGGGGGGCACCTGGTCTATCTCGCCCGTGTACCTGGGGAGCAACTCCTTCACCTGGTCTTCGGTAATATGGGAGGGATCCGCCTGGTTGACGACTTCGCCTTCGCTGTCCTGGGTGTCCGTTTCCGCGCCGAGGGTGAGGGAGGCGTCATACTCCTTGTCCTCCTTCTCCATGAACATGATAAGGCGGGTGGCCTTTCCCAGGGCCACCACCAGCACGCCTATTGCAAGGGGGTCCAAGGTGCCAAGGTAGCCGATCTTCTTGACCTTGATTCTTTTCTTTATCACCCTGGTCACCTCTGCGGAGGTGATACCCTGGGGTTTGTTTATTATCAGGAACCCGTCGTTGATTTCGATCATTCCTCCTGGCCCCCTTCTTCCGGCTCCGTTTGTTCTTCTTTGGCTTTTTTCAGCAACTGGGCGATCTTCGCTCCATGCTCTATGGAGTCGTCCAACTTGAACCTGATTTCCGGCAGGACGCGGATTCTCATAATTGCCCCAACCCTGGAGCGGATGAACCCTGCGCCCCCTATCAGGGCATCCATGGCTTTTTGCCTTTTATCGTCATCGCCATAGATGGACACAAAGACAGTGGCGTACTTGAGATCCTTTGTGACCTCGGCCCTGGTAAGGGAGATCATAGGGTCCAGGCGGGGGTCGCGCATATCTTCCCGGATGATTTCGGAGATTGCTTTCATTATTTCCTCGGCCAGGCGGTCGGCCCTGCTGAAACGGCGCATGGGCTTGGCTTTAGATGGTGACAAGCCGGGTGGAAACGTCGACGACTTCCGCTTCCATGGAGACGAAGTTGATGGCGGATTGAAGCTGGCTGTCCGCATGGGCGGAGCTTGAGGAGACCACGGCAATGCCGATCACCGCGTTCTGGTGGTAATCCTGCCCTTCCACCTCGGCAATGGAAACATTGAACCTTTTCTTCATTTTATCTTTAAGGCTTTTTAAGATCTGCCGCTTGCTTTTCAGGGATCTGGCCTCACGCATGGCCAACGTTATCCTGCAGATTCCAATTACCACGTTCGGGACAAACGATTTTCAAGGCTGGGAAAGCCAACAGCCGTTAGCGTTAATATCGGGCGCCCAAGCGGATAACCCGCCGGCGGTACGCCTCATGTTTACGCGTCCAAACCACGCCCCCGGCCGAAAGACGGAGGGAGGAGCTTTAAGAGCTATAGCCGAACCTCTGGGCTTTTCTTCTCTTCTTGAGAGCTTCTTTTTGTTTTCGTTTCCGCTTGGCGGAAGGCTTTTCGTAAGAGCGCCTTTTCTTAAGCTCTTTCCAAAGCCCGTCTTTAAGCAATTGGCGTTTCAGCGCCTTTAAGGCCTGATCCACTTGCTGGTTGATGACTTTTACCTGCAAACCGCACTCCAAATGTTGTTATCGCCCCAAGGGGCCGGACGCCGCCGGCAATCCGCAGGGCGCAACCTTTGCGGCGTTTACCCATATACCGGCAAAGGGTTAATCCTACATTTATTCAGGATGCCAGTCAAGAAGTAAAAAAGCCGGGGCTTCCATCTTCTAGCTCCTGGAATATCCACCAGATGGTGGTTCTTACCTGGTCCAGGCTGTTTATTCCCAGTTCCTTCTTCATCTGGTCCAGCTTTATCACCGCCTTGGCCATGGTACGGTGGCCTCCGGCTGATCCGTATTTCTTGAAAAGTAGGCCGGCTATGATC
>JAOUNV010000094.1 GCA_029880775.1 Nitrospinota bacterium
CTTCCACCCGATGTAGTTGTCCGCCAAGTTCAGCTCCGCCCCTTGCTTTAGCAGCTCCTCTATCATCCGCGCTTGTTTTCCTTTTATAGCCAGCACCAACGGTGTGAACCTGCGGTCATACGCCCCCTTATGCCCGTAATCATCTTCTTCATCGCCGATGGCGTTTACCTTTGCGCCCCGACCCAGCAACGGCCGCAGGAGCTGGTCCAGCCCCCGCAACGCCACCAGCCTCAACGCCCTGTTAGCCCCATCCTCGGTTTTGCTCGCTCCCTTTTCCAGGAGCAGCCTGGCGGTATTGATGGCGTCGTTTTCCAGGGCGTTTTCCAGCGCTGTTTTGTCGGAATAATCCTTTGCGTGGATGTCGGCGCCGTTGTCCAACAGAAACCTCGCCATCTTATCCATGTCCTTCATGGCGCAAAGGGAAAGGGCGTTTTCATTTTTGGAGTTGATGTCGGCGCCCGCCCCGATTATCGCCAGCACCATGTCACGATCCTGGTTCCGGATCGCGTCGCTCAGGCTGGCCTTGGAAATGTCGGCCTTATGTTTTAGTAAAAGTTTGATCATCTTACTATTTACTATTCTTCTGTTTCACGGCCCTGGTAATAAGAGCCTGGGACGATACTCTTGGATTGCGCGGAAAACCGGAAGGAGCTTCCACCGGCGCGCCGTGGGCCAGATGACAAATCCTCAGCCGAAAGGCGCGTCCCATGGGAGCGCAGATATTCCATCACCCCCGCCGACCGCCATGGCGGCGCCGACCACCATGGCAGCGCCGAAATGGCCATACTATTGTTATTGCGCACAGAGAATGAAAGTGGTATGTTCTGGCATGCTACTCACCAAAGGAGGGAATATTATGCCATCCAATATCGCTCACATGCTTATCGCCAGAATGGCGAGGAAAAAACTGATCGCCGATGCCCAGGACAGCAACGACCAAACCTTATTGGAGTTTGTCCGGGACAAGCTGGACACAGAAGGAAAGAAAGTATTTATGGAGCTAGGCTCCGTGGGGCCGGACCTGCCGTATTACGAAAACCTCGCCAAGGGACTAAAGGATATTCTTTTTTCTCGATCGGACAAACCACTGGGGGTGGATCAATGGTCCTATCAACTCCACTCCAGGGATCCGAACGTCTTCCCGCTGAAGATGATCGAAATCGCGTGGAAGGAAACAGATATGGACATGACTGATTGGGAGGATACCGACGAAGCGCAAGCTAATGACTATCTGAAGCTTGCCTTCATCTGCGGGTATCTGACCCATATGGCGGCTGACCAGATTATCCATCCGGTGGTCAACAAAATAGCGGGTCCATACTACAAAACCACCCCCGCCCGCGAGGAGCATCGTGCTTGCGAGATATATCAGGATGTGGTTCTGTACCAAACAAAGCAGCAGGAGATGGAGCTTGGGGAATTTGAGCAGGCAAAGTTTAACAAGTGGTGCGACTTGATTCCCAGGCCATGGACCGGCAGAAACACCGAAGACTGGTTCAGATATTTTATCCAGAAAACCTATGTGGAGGCTCACGCAATGGCGCCTGAGGCGGAGAGCGTGGAGAGCTGGGTGGACGGCATCTTGGTCCTGATGCGCCTTGCCAACGTCCGAGGCCCGTTCATGGACGCATACGCCGATTACAAGGATAGCGGTAATGGCGCCAATTCGGACAAGTACAAGAAATACATTTTACTGAATACTATCGAGAAGCCGGACGGCGCCGATTATTTCGCTTATATCGAAAACGCGGTAGAGCTGGCTTCCGTTTATATCAAGGCGGCCCACAAAATGTTCGAACTCAAGGGTCTGAACGACGAGTCAAGAAACCGTTTCAAGAGCGTGGTCCGAAACGCAGACCTGGGCTCTCCCTTGGAAGAAGACATACTAGCTACGGCGAAGAAGAATCTGGCTGATTGGCAATAGGACAGGCCTTCGAGGGTGGTCACTGTCCCCGAAAAAACTCCACCCCGTGGGCGCCCAGCAGCGACGCGAACACTGTAACAAGGCTCACTGTCAGCAGAGCCCAGTGAAGGGTCTGGACTATGCGAAAGGTCCCTTCCGGGTCCGCAGTGGCGCGACGGTGGAACCACTTGTGTAAAAACAGCGGCTCCAGCACGAACAGCACAATGGTGAAGATGAGCCATACCGCCGTCATCATGTGCACCCAGAAGTAAGCGGCGGAGGTGTAGCGCTCCCATAAGCCTTGCGCGTACATCATGTAAAAGCCGGAAAGCCCGGTGAGCAGGGTGGTGAAGCGGGCTTGCCAGGCGAACCTGTTCTCCACCGCCTCGAAGAAAGCCACGCGCTCCTGGGGGTTTTTGAAGCGTCGCACAGCGGGAAGGATCACCGTGGTGACCATAGACACTCCGCCTATCCAGACCACCACTCCCAGCACATGCAGCCCTCGGGCTATCGCAACGTCATCCATCAGGATCGCTCGGCTAAAGTTTGGCGGAGGGAGCAGGATTCGAACCTGCGGAACTTTCGTTCAACGGTTTTCAAGACCGCCGCCTTAAACCGCTCGGCCACCCCTCCATGATTTGCGAAATGATAACATCCCGGCGCCAGGAAAGGCTATTTCCCCTTTTTGGTTTCCTTTTCGTTGAGCCTGGACAATAGCTCCTCCACGTCCACGCCATGGGTCATGGCGCCCCATTCCACTGTCTCGTGCGTCTTTCCGGTGCAGGCCACGCATCCCATGTTGTAGGCAGCCAGAACTGCGATGGCGTGGGGGCCTGTCTTTATCGCCTCCTGCAGCGTTGTGGCTTTCGTTATTTTGCTCATAGGCCCCAGTATATCATGGGCCCCATACACGGGTAGTCACTCCCCCCCACCCAGGGCCCGGATACGCCCCAGGGCCATAGAAGCACGGGGGGAACCAGGCTTTTCCACCGCCACGAACCGGCGATACGCCTCCAGAGCGGCGGCCCCATCCCCCTTCTTCTCCAGCGCCATGGCCAGGCCCAGCAGCGACATTGGCGCCTGATTTGTGGAGTAGGCTTTCGTCAGCCACCGTATAGCCTTGTCATGATCTCCAGACGCGGATAACGCCAGCCCCAGGTTGTTCATGGCGTCGGTGTTTTCAGGGTCCAGCAGCAGCGCTTCCGTGTTGATCCTGATCGCTTCCGGCAAGTTATCGGCCCAGAGCGCCGCCATCCCCAAAAGCACCAGAAACCGAGGCTCCTGTGGAAATTCCCGCGCCGCGTCCATGGCCACTGCCGCCCCATTGCGCAGGTCACCCACTTTTATATAAGCCTTGGCCAAAAAGTATTTCTCATCCGCCCGATACTCCCGCCCCTCCACCGACATCGATACTGCGCCAAGAGCCACCGCCAAGGCTATCATGGCCGCCACGGGGAGCCATCGCCTTTCCCTCGCCCAGCCAGCCGTTATTGTGGCGGATATCCCCGCCCCCACCAGCAGGAAGGGAACCATAGGCAGCCGGAACCGGGAGCATGTGTAAAACAGCGTGACCGTGACCAGGATCGTGCCCATCGCCGGGATCAGCCACCACACCTGGCGCCGCATCCAGATTCCCGCCACCAGCCCCGGCAGGCCCAGGGCAAGAGCCAAAGCGAAATTTGGCGCCGGAGCCTGGGCGATGTAGGAGAAACGCTCATTCGATTTGACGCTGCGGTTAATCGGGATCTCAAACGACCCGAAGGTCCCCTTCAGCTTGTTGTATATGGCCAAGGCCGCGTTCGCCGGGCTGGCGCCAATAAACTTTATGGTCTCACCCGTCCAGTATGAGGAGACCTCCCTGGTGGAGAGCTTGCGCCCCAGCCTTCGCTCCGCCTCGGCGTGGAAGTCCTGCTCCATCTGCTCCGGGCCTTTGCGGGAGAAGGATGGGGCCATGTAGCGCCCGGTGAGGTTTTCCGGATTGTTGCTGGCGAATAGCAGCCTGCCCGACTGTGAGTTGAGGAAAACCCATTCCCCGGCGGCGGCCTTGTTTCGCGCGGCGCCCAGGGTGAGCGCGGCCATCAGCCCGGCGGCCAGCATGATGGAATTGACGGCTACCTGCCTGGCGGAGGGTCTTTTCGCCAATATCCATGCCACGATTGCCAAAGGCGCCATCAGCAGCAGGTTTGCCCGCAGGAATGTGAGCAACCCTGTGAACACGCCCAGCAAAAGCCACTCGGAGGATTTGCCGCGCTCCCCCGCCCGGATCATCGCCAGGGTGAAGAGCAGCAGAGCGAATACGGTGAAGGTGGTCTTTAGTATCAGCAGCGTGTAGAAGAAAGATACGGTGTAGATCGCCCATGCCGCCGCGGCGAAAAGCCCCGCATCCCGGCTCCAGGTTTTGGCGCCCAGCAGGTATATCAGATAGACGATGGAGGAATCGGCCAATATCTGGATCACCCGCGCCGCCATCAGGGCGGTATCCTGGGTCACCGGCCCACCGGTGAGGAATGAGAGCTGGTTAAGCGCGAAAAACAGGGCGCCTAAAAAGTAACCATAGAGCGGATCCATGAAGAAGACACGGTTCTCCCCCAGGATGTGCCCATGGGCTATTGCACGGCCCAGGCCGATGTAGTACGCCTCGTCCAGCACCGGCATGTATAAAAATGGATTGGATAAATTTTCGATCAGATAGCCGAGCCGCAATACCACCGCCAATCCGAATATCACCCCCAACGCAAGGCGCTCCCTATGCCCCAACAGCGGGGCGGCGTTAGCTTCCGAACCTGCAGGGAACTGGGGATCATTCATGAAACGATGTGAACTCCTCCACCGCCGCGCGCTCCGTCCTGTAGTTGTTCACCGGCGCGTCCGGATCCGCCTTCCCCAGGGACATGCCACACACCAGCAGCATGGAGTCTGGCAGGTTCAGCTCGGCGCGGACGATATCGGGGTATTCGGCCAGGGCGGCCTGGGGGCAGGTGGCAAGCCCCTTGTCGGTGGCGGCCAGCATCACGCTCTGGATGAATATCCCCATGTCTATCAGCCCTCCGGCGCTCATGCCCCTGTCCATGAAGAACAGCAAGCCCACCGGGGCGCCAAAGAAATAATAGTTGGCCATCCATGCGGCTATTCTTTTCTCCTTCTCCTCACGGCTTATCTCCAGCGCCTGATAGAGCGCCAGACCACACGCCTTCCTTCGGGAGTCATAGGGTTCCATCCACTCCTTCGGGTAATATTCAAACTCTGGCTGTGAAGGCTGGCCCCCGGCGCGGGCGGCGGCCAGGGCGTCACCCAGCTTTTGTTTGGCTTTCCCGGTGACCACCGCCACCTGCCACGGCTGGATATTGGAGCCGGAAGGCGCCCACCGGGCGGTGTCCAATATATCCCGGACCTGATCCTTCCCCACCAGCTCTGGCAAAAAAGCTCTGGCGGCCCATCTTTTTTTTGTGGCGTCGCAGGTTTCCATGGCGCAGGCTCCCTATATATAGATTTTTCGGCTCCTGGAGCCAGTATAAGGCCAAGAAGGGGCGGGTGAAATAAAAACCAATCATGGCTCTTCCCAACAGGGGGGCTTATTTGGTAGAATCATCGTTTGCAAATGAATCAGAACAGGGAAAGCTAAAATGTTGGTGACGATATTCACCGTCGTGCACATTGTCTCCGCGGTGGTAATGGTGGCGGTTATTCTATTTCTTCAGCAGGGCAAAGGCGCCCAGATCGGTTCCACGTTCGGTGGCTCCAGCCAGACTGTGTTCGGCTCCAGAGGCCCGGCAGGCGCCATGGCGAAAGTAACCACCGCCGCCGCTGTCGTGTTCATGGTTTCTTCCCTTGTTCTCTCCGCCCTCGGCAAGCAGCAGCTCTCCGAATCACTGATTACAGACGACGTGGCCCCGATGACGTTACCCGTGACTTTGCCCGGTGAGGGAGAAGGCGCGCCAGGGGCTCCTGCAGGTGGGCCCGTGGCTCCGGTGGGGCCAGAAGATACGCAGTTCCAGGAACAAGCCGGCGCGCCGGTGGGACCGGTGGACACGCCTCAGGAATCAACCGGCCCGGCGGGAAACTAGCCCGGCATGGCGCGGTCCACTGCGCTTCTGGCTCTTCTGCCAGCCATGTTGCTGGCTGTGGGGGGCTGCGAGAAAACAAAATCCCAGGCTCCCGGCGCTACAGCGGCCGCTGAGGCCCCTTCCGCTCCTGTCAGGACTACACCCACCCCGGATGATTTCGGGGACGTGTTTATAGTTGGCTCCATAGGTGACGCGTCGAATCTGTTGCCGTATCTTTCGGGCGATTCCACCTCCAGCGAAATTTCCGACAAGGTTTTTTCCAGCCTGATAACTGTGGACAAGAATCAGGACCTGATTCCGAATCTGGCCAAGTCATGGGAAATATCGGAGGATCAGAGGACCATCACCTTTCATCTGCGCGACGATGTGAAATGGCATGACGGGAAACCATGGACGAGCGCAGACCTGAAGTATCAATACGAGATGATGATTCATCCCGATGTCCAATCCGCCTACAAGGAAACGTTTCTTCAAATGGAGGGTGTCCAGGCGCCAGACCCCCACACATTCGTTGTCACCTTCGCCGAGCCATATTCGCCGGGGCTTAGCCGGCTGTCCGGTATGGGAGGGTTTCCCAGCCACCTGCTGAAGAAAACAAAACCGAAAGACCTGATAAAGTCGCCCCTGGCGCGCAAGCCGGTGGGGAATGGCCCATGGAAGTTCGTCAGTTGGGAAACTCAACAATCGATCATCCTGGAGGCGAACATTGGGCATTACAACCAGCCGATGATAGAGCGCTACATAATGCGCATGATCCCCGACACAGCTGTGCAGTTTCTGGAGCTGAAAGCGGGGAATATCGACAACATGGGGCTAAAGCCGCTACAGTTCCTGAAGCAGACAGATACCTCGTTTTTCAAGGAAAATTTCGTAAAGTACAAGTATCTGGGGCAGGGGTACACCTATTTGGGGTACAACCTGAAAAGGCCCATGTTCGAAGACAAACGGGTTCGACAGGCGCTCACCTACGCCATAAACAAAGAAGAGATAGTGGACGCGGCGCTGCTGGGCCTGGGCAAGCCCGCAACGGGGCCGATCAAGTATGGCACCTGGGCCTATAAGGACGACGTCAAACGGTATCCGTACAATCCGGCCATGGCCAAGAAGCTGATGGAT
>JAOUNV010000514.1 GCA_029880775.1 Nitrospinota bacterium
TAACCACCTTAAACGATTCTGCGGCCAGGATATTCGGCGTGGACCCGGCCCAGGTAAAGGGACGGAATTACAAGAAGGCCCTAAGCCCGGCGTACCTGGAGCCGATGCGGGTCGTGATCAGGGACATGACAGGGAGCGGGGAGAAGAATATCGAAAGGGAGATCACCATATCCACCGACGGGAAGAGAAAGATCCTGAAAACCAGCGCCTCCATCCTGTCGGACCATGACGGACACTACATGGGCATGGTGTTCGTCTTCGACGATGTCACGGATCTCATCCTGGCCCAAAGAACCATGGCCTGGAGGGAGATGGCAAGGCAGATCGCCCATGAAATAAAAAACCCTTTGACGCCCATCCAGCTGAACGCCCAAAGGGTGCGGCGCAAGTTCAACCAGAACTCTCCGGATTTCCCCCGGGTCCTGGACGACGCCACCAATGTCATCATACAGGAAGTGGACCAGCTTAAAACCCTGGTGGACCGGTTTTCCACTTTCGCAAAGCAGGCCGAGGCGGAAATCCCGGATATCTCCATCCCCCCGGAGGAAGCCATGGAAACCAAGCGGGAGCTTAGCAACCTGCACGCCATAATAGAGGATGTGGTAAAGCTCTACAAAGACACAAACCCAGGAGTGGAGATTACCACCAGTCTGGATACGCATATAAGCCAAGTCAGGATAGATGTGGAGCAAATCCGAAGGGTTTTGATCAACCTTGTGGAAAACGCTCTGGCGGCGGTCAAGGGTAGTGGTAATATAGTCATCAGGACAAAGGCGATGCCCGAACAGGGCAAAGTGGCCCTGGAACTGGAGGACACCGGCTCCGGGGTCAGCCCGGCCATTAGGGAAAAGATATTCATGCCCTATTTTTCCACCAGGGAAAACGGCACGGGGCTGGGGCTTGCCATCGTAAGCCGGGTCGTGGAAGACCATGGAGGCAGAATATATGTGCGGGACAATGTCCCGGCCGGGTCTGTGTTCACCATAGAGTTGTCCACCGTGTAGCGGACCGGACCAAATAAGGCCTCCCGCTTGCCTGGAGGAAGTGTAAAGCTGTAGCGACATGAAAAAATACAAGATCCTGGTCGTTGACGACGAGGAAAACATAAGAGGAGTGCTTTTCGACATCCTCACGGACGAGGGATACTCCGTCTCCCTGGCCGAGGATGGGGAGACCGCTCTGCGCATGATACGCGCCGAGGCGCCGGACCTTGTCTTGCTGGACATCTGGATCCCGGGGATAGACGGTCTCCAGACCCTGAAAATATTGAAGAAGATCAGCGTGAATACCGAGGTTGTCATGATGAGCGGGCATGGCGCCATAGACACCGCCGTCAAGGCCACAAAGCTTGGGGCCTACGATTTTATCGAAAAGCCCTTCACCCTGGAAACCATTCTCAACAAGGTTTCCGGCGCGCTTTCCGAAAGGGAACCGCAAGCTGTCCAGGAGGTAAAAGAGACATCCCCCTCCCTATCTCTGGAAAGCTGGTTTGCCGGCTCGTCGGATGTTGCGGTCCAAACCAGGTCTGACATCCACAATGGGATCAAATCTGGCGGCCCGGTTCTTGTAGCCGGGCCGGCCGGGTGCGGAAAGGAATATGCCGCAAGGCTGATCCACGTAAAGCGGGGCAAGGGGACTTTCGTATCCGTGGAATGCGGGAAGCTGAATGAAGATGATCTGGACTGGGATCGCCTGACCTCCAGAATAGGGGAGGAAACGGCAAACGGCTCTTCGGCAAGTTCTCTGAAAACCACAGGCGGAACCCTATATTTCGACAAGCTAAATCAGCTTTCCCACAAGGCTCAAAGAAGGCTGGCCAAGGTCCTTGCTGACAATGCGCCCGGAGGAAAAGCGGGAAAGGATATATATATCATTGGCTCCGTTATGCAACCCCAGGAGAAGGGAAGCCGCACCGTGCTTTTACACAAACCGTTGCTAAGCTATTTCGGCGGAGTTTCGGTGAGGATAAAATCGTTGCAAGAGCGATCCGGAGATATACCGGAATTAGTGGCTAGCCTTGCTTTCGACCTGGCGGAAAAGTATGACAAAAGAATTGAAAAAGTTGACAGCGCCCTGATCGACGCCATCGGGCACACCGCCTTCAAAGGCAACACCAGGGAGCTTTACAACTTCCTTGAACTTGCGGTGCTGGCATGCGAGGGAGTGGACTTGACTGGTGAGTATATCTCCATCTCTGGCCGGGGGAGCTTTACCCCGCACGCTCCGAAAAGGGCCCACCCCGTTTATTCCAAAGAGCCGGCCCAGGGAAAC
>JAOUNV010000513.1 GCA_029880775.1 Nitrospinota bacterium
TAAACGTCTCCACCGTTAAGCTACTGCACGCGATAGGCGAAGGTCCGGTGATCGACGCGGCCCACAGGCTGGGGGTCACATCGGCGCTACCGGCTAATCTCTCGCTGGCCCTGGGCGCCTCCGAGGTGACTCTTATAGAAATGACCACCGCCTACGCCACCCTGGCGAACAAGGGGCTATACACGCCGCCTTCATACATTAAATCCGTGGTGGACTCTCAGGGAACGGTAATGGAGAGTGATGATCCCCAGGTCCGGGAGGCTGTGGCTCCGGAAGTGGCGTATGTGCTCACCAATATGCTGAAAGGAGTGGTGGAAAACGGCACCGGCCAAAGGGCAAAGATTCCAGGACGGCATATCGCGGGAAAGACCGGCACCACCAGTGAAAACCGCGACGCATGGTTCATCGGCTACACCGCCGACATCGCCGCCGGAGTGTGGGTGGGGTTTGACGATAACAGGGCCCTAAGCAGCCGCCAGACCGGGGGACGGGCCGCCGGGCCGATATGGGCGGCGTTCATGAAGGAGGCGCTAAAGGGAATGCCCAGCCACGACTTCCCCCCACCCAAGGCCGTGGTGGCGCATCTTATAGACAGGGAAACAGGCCTGCTGGCCAATAAATGGTGCCGCGACTCGGTAACGGAAGTTTTCGTGGCCGGCATGGAGCCGAATGAATTCTGCCAGCCGCAAGCTACCTTGAGGAAAAACGGATTTTAACGAAACAGAAGGAAATAATGGGAATAGATTACAAGTTGCTGCGGGAGACCGCTCAAATGAGTGTGGAGGAGTTCGCGCGGGATCTGAAGGTGGAGCCGGAGCTGGTGAAGGCGTGGGAAACCGGGGGCGCCATCCCGGACGCCATGACACAAAAAAGGGTATTCGCCCTGGTTAAAAAAATCGCGGAGAGTGGACAATGACACAAAGAGTGGGTATGGGGTTTGACGCGCATCGGCTGGCCTCTGGCCGACGCCTGGTGCTAGGTGGTGTGGAAATCGCCCACCCGAAAGGGCTTATTGGCCATTCAGACGCCGACGTGCTGGTGCATGCCGTGTGCGACGCGCTGCTGGGCGCCGCCGCCATAGGCGATATCGGCCGCCATTTCCCAGACAGCGACGAGCGCTACAGGGGAATATCCAGCCTGATGTTCCTGTCTGAGACGGCCCGAATGCTGCGCGAGGAGGGGTATGCGATCTTGAACATGGACACAACCGTGGCCGCCGAGGCGCCGAAGCTCTCCCCCTACTATGAGGAGATGCGCCAGGGCATGGCCGACGCGATGGAAGTGGATAAGGCGGTTGTCTCCGTGAAAGCCACCACCACCGAAGGGCTCGGCTACACAGGCCGAGGCGAGGGAATCGCCGCCTGGGCTGTGGCGCTCATCAACAAACGATGAACCAGCCTGGAGGCTGCAGGGTCCGGTTCGCCCCCAGCCCCACCGGCCCGCTGCATGTGGGCGGAGCCAGGGTGGCGCTGTTTAACTGGCTCTTCGCCAGGAGGGTCGGCGGCAAGTTCATTCTCAGGATCGAGGACACAGACGCGGCGCGCTCCACCCCGGAGTATGAAGCGAAAATCATCAAGTCGTTGCGCCGCCTGGGGCTTACATGGGACGAAGGCCCCGACATAGGCGGCCCATGCGGGCCGTACCGCCAGATCGAAAGGCATGCCGCATACCAGGACGTGGCGGAAAGGCTGGCCGCAAAAGGGATTACATACCCCTGTTACTGCTCTGAGGAGGAGCTGGAAAAAGAAAGAAAGCAGATGATCTCCCGGCGCCTGGCGCCTCGTTATTCCGGCAAGTGTAGAGCCATATCGAGTGAAGCGCGAACGCAAAAAGAGGCGGAGGGAATACGGCCCGCCACCCGGTTCATCATGCCTGAGGGGGAGACCATACATATCAAAGATGAAATCCGGGGAGGGGTGACTTTCGAAACCTCTGACCTGGGGGACTTTATCATCGTCCGGTCTGATGGCTCCGCTTCTTTTCTGCTCGCCTCTGCGGTGGACGATGCGCAGATGGGGATCTCCCACATCATCCGGGGCGAGGATCATCTCTCCAACACTCCCCGGCAGATGATGATAATCCGCGCCCTGGGGGGGGCGCCGCCACACTACGCGCATCTGCCCATGGTGCTGGACGAGAAGGGGAAGAAGCTCTCCAAGCGCGTGGGCGCCACAGACATATTGGAACTACTGGACTCGGGGCACGCGCCGGAGGCGATCAACACTGCCATGGCCATGCTGGGCTGGGCCGGGGTGGATGGAAGCGAGCCGG
>JAOUNV010000516.1 GCA_029880775.1 Nitrospinota bacterium
GAGAGTGTCCTGGCGCAGACATACACAAACTTCGAGCTTCTCGTCGTGGACGACGGTTTGTCCCCCGAGACTTTAGCGGTTCCGATATTGGCCGACCCCAGGGCACGGGTGGTGAAAAACCGTGGCGCCGGGCTGGTGGACGCGTTAAATACCGGGGTGGATTGCGCCAAAGGGGAGCTTGTGGCCAGGATGGACGCTGACGACATATGCCATCCGGAAAGGTTCGAGCGCCAGGTGGACCAGATGGAGCGCCGGGGGCTGGATATCGCCGCGACGGGTGTGGAAGTGTTCGGCCCTAATGGCCGGGGTGAGGGATACGAGATCTATGAACGATGGATAAACGCCCTGGTGGAGCCGGATCATATAGCGAGGGAGATATTCATCGAAAGCCCCTTGCCTCATCCCACGGTGATGATGAGAACACAGGCCTTGCGTAAGCTGGGGGGATATCGGGATATGGGCTGGCCGGAGGACTATGACCTGTGGCTGCGGGCCATGGAGGCTGGATACGTGATGGGCAAGGCGCCCCAGACGCTACTCAGGTGGCGGGATACCCATGGGCGCGCATCCAGGACCGATCAACGATATTCCAGGCGCAACTTTTCCAGGGCGAAAGCGCATTTCCTGGCCAGGACCGCGCTGAAAGGAAAAAAGGCGGTGATATGGGGCGCAGGGCAGACAGGAGGGATGCTGGCCCGCTACCTGGAGGAGGAGGGATGCGCCATCCGGGCGTTCATAGACATCTCCACGCGCAGAATCGGGAAAACCAAAAGAGGAAGACCGGTGTTTGCGCCTGAGGAGGCTGGCCGGGTGGCCAAGGATGAGCTGATATTGGGCGCAGTCCCCGCTCGTGGGGCGCGGCTACTCATTCGCGAATATCTGTGGAGCCTGGGGAAAACCGAAGGGCGGGACTTCTTTCTGGCCGCGTAGGCTCCAAGAGAGATTATTTTTCCCTTGTTTGGGAAAGGGGCAGTCTATACAATATGCCTCTGTCAAGATGAAACAGGGGACGTTGGTCATTTGGCGGAAAATACCTCAAAGAGCAATATAACTAGGTAATTGACATGCTTTCACATGATGTGGTGATAGTCGGTTCCGGGCTTGCGGGTCTTCGGGCAGCCTTGGAAGTTGTGGGTCATCTAGACGTGGCGGTCATCACCAAAGTCTATCCGTCCAGGAGCCATTCCGGCGCCGCCCAGGGTGGCGTGGCTGCGGCAATGGCGAATGTGGACGGGGATTCCACAGACGCCCACATATATGACACCGTCAAAGGGGCTGATTTTATCGGCGACCAGGACGCCATTGAGATTATGTGCAACGACGCGCCTCATGTCATCACTGATATGGAGCGGCTCGGTTGCCCTTTTTCCAGGACTAAGGAAAACAAAATCGCCCAGCGCGCTTTCGGCGGCCACTCGTTCAAGCGCTCCTGCTATTCGGCGGACCGGACAGGCCACGCCCTGCTGCACACCCTTTTCGAGCAATCGATGAAAAAAGGGGGCAAGCTACAGTTCTACAACGAATACTATCTTCTGCGCCTGATCGTGGAGGAGGACATCTGCCGCGGCGTGGTGGCCATGGATATGAAGACCGGCAAACCGGAGGTGTTCCACGCCAAGTCTGTTATGTTCGGCACCGGCGGCTACGGACGCGCATACAAGATTTCTTCCAACGCCTTCGCCAACACCGGCGACGGAATCAGCGCCGCATACCGCGCCGGTGTGCCATTGCAGGATATGGAGTTTGTGCAGTTCCACCCCACCGGACTGTACCAGCATGGCTTGCTTCTTTCCGAGGCGGCCAGGGGCGAGGGTGGCTATATCCTGAACGGAAATAACGAGCGGTTCATGGCCAATTACGCCCCCAGCAAGCTGGAGCTGGCGCCCAGGGATATCGTGTCCCGCTCAGAGCAGACAGAGATTATGGCGGGCCGCGGGGCAGGACCTAATAAAGATTACGTGCTTTTGGACCTGCGCCACCTGGGCAAGGAAAAGATCCTGGAGCGCCTGCCGCAGATATACCATATAGCCAAGGATTTCATCGGGGTGGACGCGCTGGATAATCCGGTGCCCATCCAGCCGACGGCTCACTATTCCATGGGAGGCATCCCGGCCGATAACGACTGTCAGGTGGTGGCCAACGAACGGGGCGACCTGGTGAAAGGTTTCTTCGCCGCCGGGGAGTGCTCCTGCATCAGCGTGCATGGGGCCAATCGGCTGGGGACCAATTCGCTGCTGGAGGCGCTGGTGTTCGGCACCCGCGCTGGCA
>JAOUNV010000515.1 GCA_029880775.1 Nitrospinota bacterium
GTGTTGGCCCCCTGCCCATGGGCGGGACAGACTTCTCTATATCAGCGCTACCACGATGAGGAATGGGGAGTCCCTGTCCATGATGACCGGAAGCTGTTCGAGTTCATCCTGCTGGAGGGCGCCCAGGCGGGCCTTAGCTGGAGGACTATACTCAACAAACGGGAGAACTATCGGCGCGCATTTGATAAATTCGATTTCATCAAAGTAGCCCGGTATGGCGACAAGAAGATAGAAGCCTTGATGGCCGATGAGGGGATAGTGCGCAACAGGTTGAAAATCGAATCGGCAGTGGTCAACGCCGTGGCGTTTATCAACATCCGTAAGGAGTTCGACTCCTTCGACCAGTGGCTGTGGCGTTACGTGAAAGGCAAACCGATTACCAACCGGTTCGGGACCATGGAACAGGTCCCAGCCACCTCTGCCATATCCGATACGCTGAGCCGTGACCTGAAGAAAAGAGGATTCAAGTTCGTCGGCTCCACCATAATGTACGCCTTCATGCAGGCGGTGGGGATGGTGAACGACCACTTGGTGACCTGCCCCCACCATGGGCGGATCGTTCGTGGAATCAAATGAACGGCAAACCAAAAATAGGCGCGCTGGACCATGCCATGCGGTTTTTGGTCTCCCGGCCCCACTCGGAAAAGGAACTGCGCGATAAGCTGGCAAGCCGTGGCCATCTTGCGGTAGACATAGACACGGCCATCGCCAGGCTGATCGAACTACGCTATGTAAATGACGAGGAGCTGTGCCCCCGCCATGCGGAAAGCCGCCTGCAAAAGGCGATCGTTGGCCCTGCCAGGATGCGGGTGGAGCTTGCCCGGAAGGGATTTGGCGAAGCGCTGATAGAAAAAACAGTGGACGAACTATATTCCGGCGATCAAACTGTGCAAGCGGCGGCTGTGCGCGCGGCAAGGAAAAAGATAAGGACTTTCAAGCCGGGGCTGGACGGGCAGTCGGCCAGACGAAAGCTTTTCGATCATCTAACAAGAAAGGGGTTTGACATGGAAACCGCCCGCAAGGTGGCCCTGGACGAATACGACACATTGACGGAGAGCGGCCATGAACCAGGATGAGATAGGGTTTGTGGAGGTACTGTCGTATTCTATCGCGCCGGTGGCTTTTCTATTGGGCGCCTGCGTGGGAAGCTTTTTGAACGTGGTGATCCACCGTCTACCCCATGGACAATCTGTGGTGAGCCCAGGCTCTCATTGCCCGGAGTGCGGCTCCCCCATCCGAGCCTATGATAATGTCCCGCTGATAAGCTGGCTGGCGCTGTTCGGATTGTGCAGAGATTGCGGCGCCGTTATTTCCTCTCGATACTTTTTCATTGAGCTTGCTACGGCGCTCCTGACAATGGTCATCGCCTCTAAATACGGCCTAACGTTGCAGACGGCGGTTTACCTTGGCCTGGCCTGGGGCCTTGTAGCGGCCACCATAATCGATATTAATCACCAGATTATTCCGGATGAGATCAGCATAGGCGCATTGGCGATAGGGCTTGCGCTCTCCCCATTCCTTCCTCTCGGGTTTATAGAGGCTCTGTTAGGAGCGTTGCTGGGCGGTGGAGTGTTCTTCGCCCTGGCGATTGCTTACCCAGGAGGCATGGGGGGGGGCGATATAAAGCTGATAGCGGCTATCGGGGCCATACTGGGATGGAAGATGGCGTTTCTTACAATTATACTCGGATCGTCGCTGGGAGCGGTGGTGGGCCTTGCCATGATGGCCATCACTGGAAGGAGTCGAAAGGCGCGCATCCCGTTCGGCCCATTCCTGGCGATAGGAGCGATTATCTCCATCCTGTGGGGAAATGATATCGCCATGGCGTATCTGCGGTACATCTCCGGCTGAGACTGACAGTCTCCGACTGATAGTCTCCGGCTGATGACAGGCGCGCCTTTGGACACCGGAAAGGCTCGGCCCGGCTAGGAGAGGTTGGAGCGCCGGGAGAATTCCTCTAACCGAAATGATGTGGCTCGAAGCTTGGATGACAGTATCTTCGACAGGTTGCGATAGAGCTTGTTTGCGGTGCTGTCGTCGCACCGCAACAAGGAGACCTGGTGGAGCGCCAGGACCCTGCAGTTGGTCTCCGCATAAGCGGAAGCGGACCTGGGGGCGCCGTCTATGATTCCCATTTCTCCAAAAATATCCCCTCGTCGCAGCAGCAGCATAACTATGGAGTCGGACATCTTGTCCATCTTTCGGGAGATTCGTACATTGCCGGAAATGAGCAGGAACATGTCCCTGGCCACGCTCCCCTCCTCGAAG
>JAOUNV010000095.1 GCA_029880775.1 Nitrospinota bacterium
CGGTCTGTCGTCATGCTCATTATCCTCCTTAGCGAAGATTAAGGAATTATGAGCAGTTACACAATTTAATTTACAGGGTCCTATGTTTCGATAAAAATGCGGCTCTTCGCAGTAAAAAAACTCCCCGATTTGGCCCGTGTGACATCACATCGTCACGCCGGTCAGATCGAGGAGTTATGACTGATTCCCCAGAAGGGAGCCGCTCTGTCACCCCATTAAGTCACTGATTCTATTGAGTTCATCCACATCGGCATAGTGGATGTTCACGCTCCCACCCCGTTTTGGGTGATGCCGTATCTCCACTTTGGCCCCCATTTTCCTCTCTATATCGATCCGAAGCCGCTCGATGAAAATATCCTTTGGTTTGGCGATCTTCCCTTTTGATGACTTCTTGGAGGCGGAAGCCTGCTGCTCCACTTCCCGGACATTCATCCCGGTCTCCACTATCTGGTCGCGGAGGGCCAGCCGTTCCGAATCGGACTCCAGCGCCAGCAGCGCCCTGGCATGCCCCATGGTCAGTCGGCCATCGGAGAGGTCGTCCTTGATTTTGTTCGGGAGCCGAAGTAAACGAAGAGAGTTGGCAATCGACGATCGGTTCTTCCCCACAGCCTTGGAGAGGGCATCCTGGGTGAAAGCCCGCTCTTTCATCAAACGGTCATACGCCAGCGCCTCTTCCATCGGGTTCAGGTTCTCCCTTTGGATATTCTCGATCAGCGCCAGCTCCAATGCGTCGGAATCACGGATCACTTTTACAATGGCCGGAATCTCCTCTATCCCCAGCGACTTGACCGCCCGCCATCGGCGCTCGCCCGCCACCAGCTCATATCCGTTCGGCTTCTTGGCCACAATGATCGGCTGGATAACCCCACGCTCTTTGATCGAATCGGCCAGTTCTTTCAGCGATTCCTCATTAAAGACAGTCCTGGGCTGAAACCTGCTCTGCTTGATTTCACTGACAGGGATATTGGAGATGCTATCCGTTGAAGGTTGGCCCGAGGAGGGCTTCGAGGTGGGTAGCAATGCGCCCAGCCCTCTGCCTAATGCATTTCTTTTCATATCTTTACCTTTTGACTCAAAATCTACCATTTATCACCCCCACATCTATACGCATGCGGCCATGTTGTTCTGGATCAGCTCCCTGGCCAGATCTATATACGCGTCCGCCCCCTTCGACTTGAAATCATAAAGTATGATCGGTTTGCCGTGGGAGGGAGCCTCGGAAAGCCTGATGTTCCTGGGGATGGTGGTGGTGAAAACCCGGCTGCCATAAAACCCGGTCACCTCGTTGATCACCTGCTGCGAAAGGGTGGTCCGTCCATCCACCATGGTGAAAAGGATGCCCTCCAGCTCCAGCTCCGGGTTGAACGCCTCACGGACCCTGCTGATGGTGTAGTCGAGCCGGCTGAGCCCTTCCATGGCGAAGTATTCTGTCTGCAGCGGCACTATCACCGAATTAGCGGCGGTGAGGGCGTTAAGAGTGAGCATGCCGAGGGATGGGGGGCAATCGATAATCACAAAGTCGAAATCGTCGGAAATCTGATCCACCAACGCCTGCACCCGGAACTCTCTGTTCTCCATGTTCACCAGCTCGATCTCGGCGCCGTACAGGTCTGGAGTGGATGGGATAAGGCTCAGCTTTTCCACGGCGGTCTCCAGAATCATGGAGGGAAAGATAGTCCCCTCCACAATGGCGCTGTATATGTTCTGTTCGCCTTCACTTTTGAAGTGTCCCAGGCTGGTGGTGGCATTCCCCTGGGGATCGATGTCGATCAGCAAAACGTTCTGATCCGCAAAAGCCAGGCATGCGCCCAGGTTCACGGCAGTGGTGGTTTTGCCGACCCCACCCTTTTGGTTCGCTACGCAGATGATCTTTTTCATAACATATTGCCTTAATTATCAGTTACTTAACTGCTTTTACCCCATGGTTATCCGGAATTTCCGGCCATGTAAAAAGTATACCAATGAAAGCGGATGTCATCAAGACAAATAATCATGTTTCACGTGGAACATTGATAAGGTGATATATTTCAACAAGATTAATTTCGAGAAATTAGGGGTGGTGATTGTTCCACGTGGAACATTTGCCCCCGCGAGGGCGGTTCTGCTAGCTATCTATTTGTATTCTTAGGAGTTTTAAATTCCCGAACCACTCGGGAACCTCTATTATCTCGGTTTTAGCGTCTGGATACTCCCTGCCCAGCTCCTCCATCTCCTGATCCGCCTTCTCCCCCTTGAAGAAGTCGAGGAATCCGGGAGCGGCCAACTTCCCCTCCCAAAGCCTCACCGTTTCCAATATAGTCCCCGCTCCACGTGTCACCACCCCATTAACCTTCTCTCCCCACTCCTCTTCGTGGACTCTCTCTATTAGCATCTCCATATTCCCGTGGACATTCACCTCCTTGTCGGCGATGCAGACCTTGACAAAGGCGGATTTCTTCTGGTTAGCGTCCACCAGTAGGTATTTGTTGCCAGGGTCCGTTATCGCCATTGGGATTCCCGGTATCCCACCCCCGGTCCCAAAATCGGCAATCGTCCCTATTTCCATTGTTGAATATTGAAGCCCCAACCAGGCGGAGGGTAATATCAGCCGGATCAACATCTCACTGCCTGGAACTGAGGTGATGGATATCTTCTGGTTCCATTGCGAAAGCTTTCGCTGGTACGCCAAAAGCGGGCCGCTATCGAAAGTACCCGAAGCGCCGGGGCTAATCAGTTCCTCAGCTATCTTTTTCGGATCTTTTGGCAATTGTCAGCTTCTCCAGGTAAATATGCAAAATAGAAAGCGCGGCAGGCGTGACACCGGAAATGCGGGAAGCCTGCCCCAGACTCAATGGACGTATAGTATTCAGCTTTTCCCGAACCTCCATAGAAAGACCGGGGGCCTTAAGAAAATCAAATCCTGGAGGAAACTTCCTCTCCTCCGATTTTCTGGTTTTTATATTTAACTTCTCCTGGCGAACTATATAGCCCTCGTATTTGCACTCCGTCTCTATTCTCTCCTTATCCTCTTCGCTCCATCCCTGAAATAACTCGCGCAACTCCGGAGAATCTAGCGGCGCCTCGGGGCGCTTTGCATAATCCCACATAGAAACGACCTTACCACCCCCGACTTGTCTATCCACGGAAATTCGGGTTTTCTTCATGTGTGCAATCATTTCCTGCAATCTATCCCTTTTCTTTAAAAATAAGGAATAAGAAGCCTGGTCTAATAATCCAACTGAATAACCGATTTCACACAGCCTGGTATCGGCATTATCAGGGCGCAAAAGCAACCGGAACTCCGCTCTGGATGTAAACATGCGATATGGCTCTTCAGTCCCCTTTGTTACCAGGTCATCGACTAAAACACCAATATAAGAGTTTTGCCTGGTGAGGATTAATGGCTCCTTTTCCCTGATTTTCAGGGTTGCGTTAATTCCAGCAATTAGCCCCTGCGCAGCAGCCTCCTCATAGCCGGAAGTTCCGTTTATCTGACCGGCAAAGTATAACCCTTGTATTTGCTTGGTTTCCAACGTTGGATAGAGCTGTGTGGGAGGAGCGTAATCGTACTCAATTGCGTAACCAGGCCGCATTATTTCCACTTTTCCCAAACCGGGGATAGTCCGAAGAAAAGCGAGCTGCACATCCACCGGTAATGAAGTACTCAGCCCGTTTGGGTATATCTCTTTTGTGGTCAGCCCCTCCGGCTCCAGGAATATCTGGTGCTTGCGCTTCTCCGGGAACCTTTTTACCTTATCTTCTATCGACGGGCAGTATCTGGGGCCCACTCCTTTTATAATTCCCGTAAATAACGGAGAACGGTCCAGGTTCGCTTCTATGACCTTTTGGGTGGCTTCATTGGTATGTGTTATGTGGCAGGGGACCTGAGGCTGCTCTATCCCCTTGGAAAAGAATGAAAACCTTTGAGGCCTCTCATCGCCTGGCTGGATTTCCGTCTGGCAAAAATCGATAGTGTCCCGATCCAGCCTGGGGCAGGTCCCTGTTTTCAACCTGCCAACAGTAAATCCTATTTTTCGTAAATTATCACTTAACCCGATCGATGGAGATTCCCCCGCCCTGCCGGCTGGAATAGAGGTCAGCCCTATATGTATCAGGCCATTGAGAAATGTCCCTGAACAGAGAATCACAGCCTTGGATTGATACTTCTCCCCCAGCTCAGTTACTATCCCTTCGATGACATTACTATTTACCAGAAAATCCTTCACCTGCCCCTGCTTAATCGATAAATTAGGGGTCGACTCTAACGTCTGCCGCATCTTGTTTTTATAAAGCAGTTTATCCGCCTGGGCTCTGTGCCCACGCACCGCTGGGCCTTTGGACATGTTCAGCACCCGGAACTGGATTCCAGTCGCATCTATACACTTGGCCATCTCACCCCCCAGAGCGTCTATCTCCCGCACCAGATGACCCTTAGCCAATCCCCCTATCGCCGGATTACAGCTCATAGCGGCGATCTGATCGATGTTGAGAGTCAGCAGCAGTGTGCTCATCCCCATCCGCGCACAGGCCAAAGACGCCTCACACCCAGCATGGCCACCACCGATAACTATCACATCATAATGATTTTTCATCACTTATATACTTCCATTATCGCAGGTATTATTTGCCTATGCAGAAGTCGCTAAATATCTTTTCCAGTATTGAATCTTCCACCACCTTTCCGGTCAGCTCCTGCAGAGCTTCCCGCGCTTCCTGCAAATCGGCTGCGATATATTCCCGGCTAAGCTCCTTTTCCATGGCGCCCAACGCGCTATTTAGCGATCCCTCTATCCGGCGGAACTTTTCCAGGTGTCGTTCCCTAGTCAGCACCGGTCCGTCGCTCAGTTTCTCCCCCATGGAGTCGATCATGGAATTTATCTTTTTCTTGATTAGCTCCACTCCCTCTCCGGTTTTGGCGGAGAGCATGATCGGGTCCTCCATAATCGAGTGAGCATGCACCGTATCCAGCAGATCTGCCTCCTTCATTTTTTGTGCAAGATCTGACTTATTAATCACAGGAACGATATTTTTCCCTCCTGCCTCGGCCACCACGATTTTCGCCAGAGCTCTCTCATCTTCTTCGCCGAAGGACTCCGATCCATCAAAAAGGATTAGTACAATATCCGCATCTTCTATCGCCTGGATCGTCCTGTCGATCCCGGCCGCTTCCGCCTGATCCGCCGCATCCCGAACCCCGGCCGTGTCCACCAGACGTATGGCGATTCCATCCACATGCAAGGTCTCATCTATTGTGTCCCTGGTGGTACCAGGCTGTGGTGTGACTATTGCTCTCTCCCGTTGCAGCAGCGCGTTCAGCAGGCTCGATTTCCCGACGTTCGGTCGCCCCGCAATAGCCACCGCCACACCCTCCCTATAAACCCTTCCAAGATGGTATGTCTCTGTAATATCAAGGACTTCTTGCTTCAGTATTTGTATCTTCTGTAGCAACACTTCATTGCCGATAATCTCGATTTCCTCATCGGGAAAGTCTATGGATGCTTCAACATTCGCCAAAATGTCGACTAAACGGTTCTCCAGCTCCCCTATGGCATGGCTCAGTCGTCCATCCAGTTGCGAAAAGGCGGTAGTCCACCCTTTTTCCGATTTCGTGCGGATCAGGTCGATTATCGCTTCCGCCTGAAGCAGGTCGATCCGGCCATTCAGAAAAGCCCGTTTGGAAAACTCACCAGGCTCGGCCATTCTGGCGCCCAGCTGCAGGGTCCGCCGCAGAACTTTTTTCAACACGGCGCTCCCCCCATGACAGGAGATTTCCACCACGTCCTCGCGGGTATAGGTCAGCGGCGCGCGCATAAGTGTGGCCATCACTTCATCGATTTTGCCTCCCGCTTCGTCCACCACGAACCCATAGCTGACTTTGTGGGATTCGAATCTCTTCCTCGGTTTCCCTCCGGGGCCTCGGAACAGATTAGTAAGGATTTGCTCTGATGTTATTCCGGAGAGCCGCACTATACCGATTCCACCTTCTCCCATGGGGGTGGATATGGCCGCGATTGTCTCTTCCTGCTGAGCCGGACCTGACTGTCCGTTATTGACTTGGCGCAAGTGATGGCCTTATTACTTGTGATTACAATATGTTATGGTAACACATTTCCCAGCTCTCCGCGCCACTGGTGGCAAGCCACGGTGGCAAGCCACATTGAAAGCTACTGTATAGATGGCTACGACGTGGCGAGCTACGACGTAGGAAGCGGTGGTGGAGGAGGAGGCTCTTCTATTATCTCCTCACCATCCTCTTCGCCCCGGCTTCTCTTTATCAGCACAAATAGCAGGAACCCCGCCACCAACAGCAATCCGATTCCCAGTGTAGGCCGATAGAATATCCATGCCACCGAGATAACTATGAACGACAATGATACAGACAACAATCCAGCAACCAAGGCAATCCCGCTGGCAACCATGGAGCCAAGCAATGGAATCCAGGAAAAGAGCTTGGCCAATTGTCCCACGGACAACATCAGACCGATATACATCAGCAGGATTCCGGCGCCTCGGATTACCCATGTCAGGATTACGTTTTTAGTATGCTCCGCCGCGAATATCTCCTCCGCCGTTTTGAAGCCGGAGTATAGAACCTCCAGAACCCTCCCGTTGGAGGTGGTATAACCAACAGCTCTTCCGTTCTGCTGCTTCGCCACCACACTCACCTCCTGCTCCGGATAGACTTCGTATTTCACTTTGATATCCCCGATTTCCGGAGTCTGCGGCGAAACTCCAAGGTACAGACCCCCACTATATAGAAGAGCCTCCCTCCTCAAGGAATCGGAAAACTGCTGATACATTGCCTCCGTCACCGGGTATGGTTCGGAAACGCTGATGGCGCTTACAAGTGTGGTCGAAAGCCTGAAGTCACCCACGGCCACGTTTTCAGCTTTATATATCTCGCTCGCCACCCTCATGGAGGATGGATTGGAGTACACTTGGTTGTGAAAATTGCTGGAATTCAGACGGGCTTGGGACCACACTTTGTCGTAATAATACTCGGTCCTCTCTTCCTTCTTCTTGGTGGTCTCCTTCCACTGATACATTTCGGCCACCCGGCGCAGCTTTATGGCCCGCGCCGTCAGGCCGGTATAGCCA
>JAOUNV010000096.1 GCA_029880775.1 Nitrospinota bacterium
ATTCCGCAGCCGATATCGTAGCCCACCCACGCGGGCAGCACCACTCCATCCGTGGCCACCACCGCCCCGATGGGCAGCGAATAGCCGGTGTGGGCGTCTGGCAACAGCGCGCCTTTCACGGCGAACTCCTGCTCCATGGCGGAGTGGAACTGCTCCAGGGCGCCTCCCTCAATTTGGTCGGAGTAGATTTTGATCGGTTTCATATTTCACGGTCCATTGTGGATAAGGCGCATTTCATGGTTTCATTATACCGGTTTTCGAGGGGATGGCGGGGCGGGCCGCCGTGGAAGGTGGCGGCGCTACAGCCCCACCTGCTCCCTGGCGTATTGCTTCACCGCCGCCAGTTCGCGTTTCAGGATTTCCAGCATTCGTGGCGCGTCATCGCCCACGGTTTTTTCATCGCAATTTTTTTGCAGATACTCCGCAGGCTCCACCATGGCCCTGGCGGTGAACTGGGCGGAGGAACCCTTCAGCTTGTGGGCCAACTGGGAAACACGCAAGCCATCGCCCTGCCCCAGCGCCTTTTCTATTTCCAACACATACTCATCCGCCTGCCGGATGAATATGGAAAGTATATCCGCCAGCCCATCGGCGCCCACACTCTCCTCCAGTTCCTGAAGGTCTAAAGGCGGATTCATTGTGTCATCCGTGTCATCATCATCGCCGCCGCTCTCGTTTTTCGGCGCCACGGCGCCCCTGCCAAAGAAAAGGTCCTCCAGTTTATTGTAAACTTCAGCGTAATCCACAGGCTTGGAGATCATCATGTTCACGACACCCCTGGTTTGCGTAGCCGCCAGATGGTCCAGGGGTTTGGCGGTGATGAGGATGATTCTGGTATAACCGGCGCTGTTTTTCTCCTCATCCTGGCGGATAGCCCTGGCCACATCCAGCCCGCTCATGCGCGGCATGTTGAAGTCCAGCAACACGGCCCTGTGACCATGGGCGCGCCACATGTCCAGCGCTTCCTTGCCGTTGGTGGCCATTTCCACCTCCAGCCCCAGCTTTTCCAGGTTCATTTTAGCCAGGATCCCGGTGGCTGGATCATCCTCCGCCAAAAGAACCTTCAACTTTTTCCCGCTCATCTTGGCGCGGGGACCATTATCCCGGAACAAATCATTCTCCCATTATAAGACATGTCGCCCCGTGGAACATGTATAACTTCCCCCCCCACACAGCGGTCAATTTTCGCTGCGGGCGGAGAGGATAATCATATAGCTTTGTGAGGATAAAGAGGCTTCCGCTCCGGAAGGTATGTTCACCGAGGAGCCTTCCGAGCTTCCGCCGGTTTTTGACAGGACCACCGTCCCAGGGTCGTCGATCACCACAGCAGTAGAGGCCCTCTTCACGTCATGGGCCCCGGTCCCCTTTTCCAGGCGGCTGGACTCCGGCTCCACCGCGATCTTCAGCTTCCCCTCGCCCGCCCTGGAGGCGATTACATACAGGCTGGTCCCGGCGCTTTTGAAACTTGTGCTTTCCGTCACGTATACATTGCCCCGATCCACGCGAACCGTTCTTGCCTGGCTGGGATATTCCCCACCCACGAATATCCTGCCCGGCGTGTTTTCCATAACCAGTATTGATTGTTTATTCCTGCTTTCGCCCTTTCCCGTGGTCGCCAGGGCCTCCACGGCCAGAGGCGCTCCGCCGGGGGGGGCGGGAATAGACCCTATCATCCACCCACTCCCCGCCATACGCCAGCGGACCTTCAGGTCCAGTTTCTCCATCCGGTTTTTTTCAATAAAAGTCACCTCGATCCGAATGTTGATCGGCTTGACATCCAGCCGCGCCAGGATCTTCCTGATCCGGCGGATGGCGGCAGGTGTGTCCACCACCACTAAAGAATTCGAGGATTCGTTGATCGAAATCTTTCCCGTTGGCGAAAGCATGCCGCTTGCGATTTTTTCCATTTCCACAGCGTCGGCATAGCCCAAGCGGAAGATCTCCACTTTCGTCTCCTGAGCCCCGGCGTCGACCGGGGATAACAGGGCCAGCGCCGCCACCATCAGAGAGGAAAAGATAGCGCGCTTCATTTGCCCGTGTGGCGAAGATCTATCACCCCAATGGCCGCCACACACTCCCCCTTGCTGTTTCGCAGTGGCGAACAGATGACCGGGATTCCCTTGTATGGGCCGGAAGTGGGTTTTTCCCGAACCACTTCGTTGGTCGCCAAAGTCTTTTCCAGCACCGGGCCGGTGTAGTTGTTGTCCAATATCCGCCCAGTCTCCACCCGCACCCCGGTCCTGTTTTTACTTCTCATGGTGACGGGGAACTGATCCACCAGGTGGAAAATGGCCAGGGCGATAGGGGCGACCTCCTCTGCGGTCATGTCTGCATGAAACAAGTCTTCCATTTCCTCTGCTCCAAACGATTCAACCTGAATATCACAAATCCGCATACTTCCTGCGGAACAACCCAGCTTTGCAACCATAATATTATGCTCTTTGGCCGCCATTGTCATCTCCACGGCGCATGACGCTTTGCCCCCAGGCGCGGATCGTCAGATTTTGGTATCGCCATGAATTGCTTTTTAGCTGGGATGGACTCAGATTATAAGTGAGAACTGGTTGAGATTTCCCGAATGGAGGATTTATGATTTCGAAGAAAGAACATGGCGCCAGGTTTTTCCCATTGATGAAATGGAATGACGAATTTTTGCTGGGCCTCAGAGATATGGGAGGTGGGTTTGCCGGTCGAAGACCGAAAAAACGCCCGAGAGCGATGGACCAGAGTCGAGCGTCCATGCGGATGATGAAACGAACCCGCCGGAGGCTGGCCCGTTTTCTGCCACGTCACGGCAGGCTGATGGTCAGGTAAATTATGGGATGTCGATGAACGCGCGGAAGGAGGATTCTGCGCGATTCGTCGCCTCCCCTGCTTATTTCTGTTGAGTGATCCCGCCGAATCATCTATCTTGTTCTTTTGCCATGGATAAATGGATTTAGACACGATACGCGAACATCCCATATGGGAGACTGTCCCGCCCTGGGCGGCAATGGCTTCCGGAGGGAGCCTGCTGGCCATACTGTTCCTGACTATGGGGCGATTCTGGTTTGCCGATACCTGGCTGGTGAGCATTTTTATCAAGGGGGGCCCTGTGATGTGGCCCCTGTTGCTTTGCTCCATCCTGGCGTTGGCCATCTGCCTGGAGCGCGCATATAGCCTGCGCACAGAAAATATTATAGACACCAGCTTCTCCGCCGAGGTGCGCCGACTTTCCACCAAAGGGAACCTGGATCGGGCGCTGAAAATATGCGGCGACAACCCATCGGCCATGGCCCGCATACTGAAGGCGGGGCTGACCCGCGCCTCCCATGGCATCTTGGAGATCGAAAGAGCCATAGAATCCGCCGGAGCTCACGAGACCACCCGGATGGAGGCGAATCTGCGCGGCCTGGGGGTGCTGGCTAATATAACCCCCATGATGGGCCTTCTGGGCACTGTCATCGGGATGATCAAGGCGTTTGATGTAATCTCCGTGGCAGGCAGCGGCAACCCCAGCCTGGTGGCCTCCGGCATCGCCGAGGCGCTGATCACCACAGCTGTCGGCCTGATAATCGGCATCCCTTCTCTGGGCGCTTATCACTATTTCCGTGGCAAGGTAGACAAGTTCATCTACGAAATGGAAGAGGAGAGCCTCTTTTTTGTGGAGGACCTGATCAAGGCTATGGAAAACTTCGAGGCCAGCGAACAGGCCACGGAGACGGCTAGTGAGGTTTAAAAGAAAAACCGAGGAGGACTACTCCCTGGCCATGGCGCCGCTCATCGATGTGGTGTTCCTGTTGCTCATCTTCTTCATGGTTTCCACAGCGTTTGTGGACTTCACCCGCCGCATGGAAATCGAGCTGCCGGAGACGAAAGCAGGCGCTGGCGCCGAGCGGGAAAAAGTGTTCCAGATAGAGATCACCCAAAACAAGAATATGTATCTGATGGGAGATCTGGTGGACCCGGAAGACCTGGCGTCCCTGTTGGCGGAGGGATCGATGGGAATCATGCGACGCTCCGCCGTGGTGAGCGCGGACCGACGGGTGGAATACGGGTTTGTGGTGAAAATAATGGGAATCGTGCGGGAGGCGGGGATATCAGATTTATCGGTGGCCGTAAAGTAACCGCCTTCCTGGCGCTGTCGCCTCTGGCGCTGGCGGCGTTGCTGTGGAGCGCTCCTGGCGGCGCCATGGCGAGTGTGGAAAAATCCGTCGTGAAGAAAAAACCACACAGTGCCAACGACGCAAGTGTCAACGACGCAAGCGTCAACGACGCTGATAAAAATTCCGACACCCCCTTCGTATTCCCGAAAGGCTCCATCCCAAAAACAGAACAGGGGCTGCAAAGAGCCCGCAATTCCCACCCGGTGATGATCCGGGAAATTTACGTACAAGCCCCCCAATCAGTCGTCTCGTTTTTTCTGCAAAGGCCTCATATGGCGTACAAGGCCACACGATATGTGATATCCAAAACCTCCATGCGCCTGAGGCAAGATGAAGAATCTGGGGAATGGGATATGAAAAGTGAGGGCGCAAGCTATACGCTGATCCCCCTTGGGAAAAGCGCCCCTCCCGGCCTGGTGGGGTTCCGGGTCCAGGTTTCCGCTCCTTTGATTGGCAAGAAGCTGACAGGCCATGGGTTGTTGATGATCCATGCTGGCCCGGGGGAGGAGAAGGAGGAAACCGAAATCGGGTACGACTTGCGCGTGGCCGCTGACCCAAGGTTCGGGGAGTGGGGCGAAGGAGTGGCGGCGTATCTCCAGTCGGTCCTGACAAAAGACGCCGAGTCTCTGGTCTATGCTCTTCAATACTTGTGTGAAGAGACAGACTTTGACGCTGAAACCCTGGCAGAGGATATGGAGCTGGAGGAGGACCTCTTCACGAAGGAGCAGATGAACGAGTTCAGGGAAATGTTTGTGACCGGCGCCAAGAAGCGGTGACCTGTGGAAAATGGGGGCTCCAATGTGGCGGTGGAGGGCAGGAGGCTATAATTCTTTTGGACCTTAGTCTTTCTTGATCTCGGATGGGAGAACTGGCTTATGCTTATATAGTGAGGCAACCAATTGTGCAGCGGCAAAGATTATCAGAGCTATAGCGTAAAGAGCTTGCCCCATGTATATCCCAAAAAATCCTAACAATATGAAAAGCAAAACAAGAGAATAACCCATCCATTGAGCGCGAGAGTCCCTTGATATTTCGGAATTCAATCCTTCCCGAATTCTGTCGTGTCGATTCTTTTGCTCATTCTTTGTAAGTTCGAGAAGCGTACCAAAAGTTCCTGGATGGATTTTTTCATATCTTTCGACCACTTCGGGATGGGGGAAGGGACTGTCAAAGCCATGCACTTGCCCAGATATACTGTGTTGATGGCTATGCAGAACTGCCTGTTGACTGAGCCTTGTCCAAGCGTCAGACTTATCTGATATGTCTTCTGACTTGGCTATCTCCTGATTAGGAGATGGTAATTTAGGGGGAATCCCCGGCTTCTTACCGCGCCGTTTTTTGCCCATCAATGCGAGGGATGTTGCGCTCTTTTATGATTCTACTGAGAGCATGTTGGGCGTCTACGCCAATATTGCGCCAATCTTCCGCCATATGGTCCATGTCGGAAATGTTAACATATTGTTTGTAGGGAGTGTAATCCACAACGCCGTAAATGTTGATCTGGCTTATGCCATGGAGGACAAACTTCAGTCCGTTTACTATAGCTCTTGCCATGATCCTCTCTGCTTCCTTGCCCAGACCTTATCCACCACGGTTTCACAGGACACAAATATACCCTTGATGTTTAGGGGATACATTTAACGACCTTTTCATTTTCATCACCCTGCCTCGCGTCGTTTACAGCAACGGCTACCTTTTGGCCACCTAATAACGCTAAAAGGTCTCCAAGAAAATGACAACTCATATTACTGTGCTTAACAATAAAACTCAAGGACAAATGTCAATTGCAGTTATAAGGGTTAATGGAGAAACGATCCTGGCGATTTTATGGCATTTTCCATTCATGTTGAAAAATAAATAGCGACGAAACCTACGCCAGTTCCCGCTCCACTTCCCGCGCTGCGGCCACCATATTCACAAGCTTCCGCTTGGCCGCATCCGGCTTACGCACGCGCATCCCACAGTCTGGCGACACCAGGATATTCTCCACGCCCAGCTTCTCCACGCCAGCGGTGATCCGCCCTTTCACCTCTTCCACCGTTTCCACGTCGTTGGTGTTCACGGCGATCACGCCCCAGCATATCTTTTTCTTCTTCTCCGCCACCATGGCTGGGGTGAGCCAATCGATCCGCGCCAGGTGCCCCCCCTCGCAGGCGATGATGTCCACCGGGGCGTCGATCAGTTTTTTCATGGATTCGGTGATATCTCCGCAGACATGCAGCGCCGATGTCTTGATCTCTTTTGTCACCACCCCCAGAGCTTCCAGCCCCAGGTCCAGGTCCATGTCCGGCATGGAGAAAAAAGGCTCGTCCACCTGTATGGTGTCAAAGCCCGCTTCGGAGAGAAACTTCGCTTCGGCGGCCATGGCATGGGCCATGTCCATAACCAGTTCCCGATCCACGATCATCGACTGGGCGCCCTTGGGCGTGTCGTGGGGTTTGTAGGGAGCGCCTTCCAGCAGGATAACGCAGTGGGCCATGGTGGTGGGGCCGGTGAGTGTCCCTTTCACTTTGGCCCGACCAGCGGCCCTGTCACGGGCGACAATCAGATCACTTATCGATATAGCTTTCTGCGCTGGCCCGATTTTGCCCACCACGTTATATTTTCTTCCCTGCACATCGAACCCGGCAATCCCCTGGGCGAAGATACCCACCATATCGGCGCGCACCTGCCCGTCCGAGATGACATCCACTCCAGCTTCCACCTGCTCATCCACCGCGCGCTCTATCGCCTCTTCCGGCGCCATCCGGGCGTAGGGATAGCTGCCTATAACGGTCGTCGTGATCTTCATGTGATATTTTCCCTTTTCTCGGCGGACAACCCCGCCGCATCAAATTATGGACCAGCAGGCCCACGCCGATCAACCGGCTTTTTGCCTTGCCTTATGCAGTCGGCCATCACCGCTGTCTGACGGC
>JAOUNV010000097.1 GCA_029880775.1 Nitrospinota bacterium
TATCTTTTCCCGAAGTCGCTGTGGGCCTCTTTGCTGGATATCCCGCCTCGAAACTGAATTCACTTCATTGGCTTTACAAATATTTAAAAGGAAATCGCCAAGCTTGGCCGCCTCCACCGTTTCGGCAGGCTGGGCCAATTCCCCGAAAAACCGTCGGGCCTCATGCAGATGCCAAGATACGATTTGAATAGCTCTGCTCATGGAATCCATGCTTACCTCATTTATTTGCAGGCCATTCTCGAATACTTCAAACAGCGCAGCCAAACGGGCCGCATTATCGGCCACCTTTGAGGCAACGTCGCGAACATCCGCAAGCTGGCCGCCGACCCCTAATTCAGTTTCAACGGAATCATGAAAATCTATCCATTTAGCTTTAGCCTGAGGAGATAGGGTTAATAGTTTTGGAGATAGATTTCCAGTATCATCCAAAGGAAGTTCCGCAGCCACGATATCGGCAATACGCTTGTTGAAATTGCTCAAGGCTGGAGTATCTATAGGCGGTTCGACATAAAAGCGAATTCCTTGTGTCGATTCTGGCCACGACAAAAGGAAACGCGCCCAGAATCCGGAACCCCTTGCAAGCTCTGCATTGTCATCATGGAAGTTTTGGAGAACAGCGGGCTGAACAGCCAGGCAAACCGTGAAACGGATTCCGTAGGCGCTATATTCATCAGTGGTGATCCGCTCCGAAGATACCGGAGCGCCATCCCACAATAGGTTTAATTGGGCCAGGTTCGCCTTGATCCCTTCCGCTTTCATGGAATGCCCACCGAAGACCGTCCCAGCTTCCGAGGTTATCATCCCTCCCGAAGGCCACCCTTTCGCCAGGTTCCGGATTAGAGCTTCAGTTGTGGCGTTGTTATGAAGTAACCGTGGAATAATTGGCGCCTTTGGCTTAGTTCTTTTTAATTCCTCCAGCTCTATATCTTCTGGGGATAAAATACCGGAAAGGTCTACTCCACTGAAGGAAGAATCGCTTGGCGATTCATCTTTCTTATCCTTGCTGGCAGATTTGCTACCGTTTCTTTTATTTTTCCTGATTCGATCCAATAGGCCCTTATGCCTAGCCTCCCAAGCAGCTTGTGCCGATTCATATTCTTCATACTCTTTGGTGGCCTTGGCTGATTGCTCCTTTTCCCATTCGTGCACTGAAGTCATATAATATTTATCCACAGTGGATTTGCGTTCACCAGATTCAGCAATGGTCAAAAGATATAAGCCAATAGGACCTTTGAGCTTCACATCACGCTCAATATCGAAATGTGCCTGCGTCACAAGGCTGGCAACTCCCAGGGCGGAGCTGGCCACAAGAGGCATGGGCGCTTTGACAAAACCCTGCACCTCCATAACCGCCGCCTGGATAGTCTTCGGTAAAGCCTCAACGGGGAAGGGTTTCGGCTCTATGCTGGCCACCAAAGGTTGAGGCTGGGGCCATTCAGATGAATTCAAATCAGGAACCTCTAAACAATCCAGTGCCAGAATATCTTCCTCCATTGCCGATCTATTCTTAGAAAGCCAGTCAACGCAATCCCCTTTCTCAGGCAGCCCTAGTTTCCCCACGTCGATTACCCGTACACTTGCCGCCAATCCTTCCAGCTTTGTCGCCACCGCTTCCGCGTATCGCTGGCCGGATTCATCGTTGTCTGGCCAGATTATGCAATGCCGGTCTTTGAGTGGGCTCCAATCGGCGCCGTTGGCGGAGGTTGATCCACCAGAAGTTGTGGCCACAAGACCAAGGGCCGTCAAGGTCTCTGCGCACTTTTCACCTTCCACAATAAATACAGATTCCTTCGGATCGGCTACATACAGTTCAGGCAAAAGGAAAAGCGGTTTGCCATTTTCAATCTTAGGTTCTTTGCTCTCCCATATTGCTCCGGTTTTATGAAGGATTGTAAATCTCTTGTCCTTTTCTCCCGGTCCTTCAATTCGGATGCGGAAAAATACTTCTCCATCCCCGTCTACATATGGATAAATGCCAGCCAGCTTTTCTCCAGGGATGTAAGCTTGTTTTCGAGCCATCATTTTTACTTCTTCTGTGATAAAATCAGATGTGTATTTAGTCTTAATGGGGGTTGTGCTACTCGTCATAGCGCACCCCCGATTTCTTTCATAGTCTCCTTGAAACTTAATCCGTGAAGTTTCATATGAAAGTCGATAATCCCCCCACCTTTTGCGCCACAAGCAAAACAATAAAAGCCGCCAGTTTTCATATTCAAAGCGAGGCTGGGCTTGTGGTCGTCATGAAAGGGACAAAGCCCAAGCGCCCAGCCGGAAGCGTTTAGGGCGCCTATTTTTTTCAAGTAGGAGGGATAATAGCTCGCTGGGGTCGGTAGCTCCCGGCGACCAAATATTTTGCATCGTGTGGCATTAGTAGACATTGGGCGCCCCCTTTCCTTCTCTGATATCAGAAGTGGAGCTTCGCTCGTTTTCCGAAAGCCATGTGGCCAGGTCTTCTGTTTTGTAACGTACAGCTCGACCTAACTTGTAAAAGCGCGGGCCACCACCCTGAAGTCGAAATTTGATTAATAAAGCGCTTGAGATTGATAACAATTTTGCTGCTTCTGCGGTGGTTAACATCTGCATAGACATCGTATTTACCCATAGTTAATTGTTTACCTCCGGATTATTCCGAATTAAAATCAAGCATCTCACTGTATTAAATTCCCATGTGAAGAGTAATTCCCATTAGGAATTGTTAGGAATTATAGTTACGATAACCACAATTAAAGCGGGATTTGTAGGGACAGGAAAAGGTTATTTGGAAATTCGCTGGAAGTGAAAACTGGGTTTGGAGCGTTTATTTGGGCTTTGCTTTATTTCCCCGTGAAGACTTACAGTTCGCAAGGGTTCGTATTTCTGTTATCCAGTTTTTTGTTTGTCGCTTTGGACTTTTAGAGTCTTGACCAATTATTTCAATAATCCGCTCTTCAAGGTCGATATTTTGAAGCCATGGGTCGTTATTCCTGATGGAAGTAAGTAATATTTTCACACCTACTTCAATGAATTGATCTTTATATTTGGTATGTTTACTCTTTCGAGGAATTTGTGGGAGCTTAACCTTCACATCCGGCTCCACAGCTAATTTGTGGTTTTCTTGTATCCAATAAAGTGAAAACTTATCTGGTAGCTTACATTGGGCTGTTGAATTATTAATATTTGGTTTTCTAAATTCTGGGTATAGGAACTTAGGGGACCATTCGTGTTCCTCAGCGATCCAGATAAAAGGTCCTTTATCGTAAAGAATATCATCAGGTAAAGGCTGCCCCGGACCAAGCGAACTCCTCACTCCATTATACGAGGACATTTCATCGAAACTGCTGAACCATGCGATAAGCTCCTTTTCTAGAAATGACCTCATTGCTAATCGGACTGGGGAAGGTTGAGAGTTCGGGTCTTCCTCGCAGAGCAAAGCCGCTGCCACATCAAGGGTAAATAATCCTAGTTCATCCCATAATTTCCAGTTAACAATTTTCTTTGTCATTTCCTTTGGCCCTTTTGCATACGGCATGATATTTTCCACCGGCTGGGTTCACAGTATGTTTATCGAGTTAGGGCTTCTGGATGACGTTCTGCCACACGTAATAAAGCATAGGCTGGGCCGGAAGGGTTGCGCCGCCCCTGCTCCCAGTCCTGCAAGGTGCGGACTGATACGCCCATGAGGGCCGCAAAAGCTGATTGACTCAATCCCGTTTTTTCGCGGATCATCTTTACATCCGATGGAAGTTTTATTGTCCGCCGTTTTCCTTCACCGCGTTTGATGGCCTTGATACCTTCAAGCAGTTCTTCGCCAAGATTGCGTTTGGTTTTCATGAATCAATTTCCTTTTTCAATTGGCGCAAAACATTCAGCGCCAAGTCCTGCGTTTCATTTTTTGCGTAAACAGTCAAAAGCCATATTTCTCCTGCTTCAGATCGTAAATAATAGATCACTCTTAATCCACCGCGTTTCCCACTTCCCTTTGCCTTCCATCTTATCTTCCGGATTCCGCCGCTCCCTGGAATCACGTCTCCTGCCTTGGGCCGAAGAATCAGCGCCCATTGCAATGCTGTATATTCATCATGGTCAAGATAATGGCCGATTCGCTTTGTAAATCCTGGCGCTTCAATTATCTCCATGGCATATTATACGGCAATGCCGTACCTCGCTTCAAGAGATTCCACCCGCTTCTTTGCCGGTTACCTTCCGGTTTATCGGTATCACGTCCGCGCCGCCTTTGCGCCCCGCCCTTGTCAAAATCGCGTCTGTTATCGCCTGCATCGGGGCGCGAAGCCGTTCCACGTCATGGACGATATACCCGGCGGTGACATCCCCGGCTTGCTTGTGGTTCAATAGCCGTTTAAGCGCGTATCCCGATATGTCCAGGCTTTCAGCCACTGTGGCGAACGTCCGCCGAAGGTCATGGATCGTGAACTTCACACCGGAGGATTCAATAATCTTCTTCATCTGGCGTTTTGGCTCCACAATATAGCCGCCTTCTCCCTCACCAGCGAAAACATACTCTTCGCTCTCTCTGGCCTCGTGGCGCCGGGAAAGAATATCGAAAACCTTATCGGACATGGGAAGTGTCAATGGCTGTTTGTTCTTTGTGTCTGTTATGGTAAAGGTCTTGGCTTCCAGATCCACATCCTCCCATTTCACCCGCGCCGCTTCATTCCGCCTTAACCCGGTCAGCAGGATGAACTCCAGGTAGTCGGGAACCACATCAGTCGTCTTCTTGCTTGCCTCCAGTTCGCTTCGCAAAGCGTCCAGGGCATCCAGAAACGCTCCCAGGTCTGAATCCTTGATATAAGTCCGCCGTCGCTCAACGGAGAACCATGCCCTGGTTTGGGATAAGCGCCTGACAGGATTCTCCGAAATCATCGACCTGCCTTGCGCGTCCTCATATTTCCCCATGGCGAAATTGAATATTGAGCGCAGGTAACGGAAGGATAGATTCGCCTGGGCCGCGCCCCGCTCTACTCCAAGGTCTTTATGACGCCTGGCCACCATATCCTTGGTGATTTGGCGTATAGGCCGCCCCTGCCAGTCTGCAAAGGAATGCTTCATATGGTAGCGGTAATCGGCCACCGTTCTGGGCTTGAGCGCTTTTCGAGCCTCAAGGAAGCTTTCAAAGGCCTGGGCCAGTGTCACGCTCTTTGCGCGGGCTTGCCTGCGCTCATTGACTGGATTTCGACCCATGGTCATGGAGCCCAAAAGCTCCTGTGCCTTTTTTCTGGCCTGATCCGGAGTCAATGGACCATGGCGGCCAATGGTTACCCTTATCGGTTTTCCCTCCACCCGCTTCTGGACAATGTATGCCTTGGCCCCTTCGGTTACCCGAAGCCCAAATCCCTGAAGCTCTGTATCCCAGAATAAGGAAGGCTTCCTTCCATCAAAGGAAACACTGTCAATGAACTTTTTGGTGATCTTCACTTTGGACATTTACGCTACCTTTCCAAGTAATCGCTTTACGCCAAGTAATCGCCAAGTAATCAGCAGGCGGAAAAAGCGGTCTATGACCATATGACTACATACAACCATATAGTAGGTCTATAAGCGGCTAATGTCAATTATGTATAGCTAAGTAATCACCTGTAGTTATAGGTAAAAGATATGTTTTTAAGATTCCTAATCCGTAGGTCGCAGGTTCAAATCCTGCCGAGGGCACCATTAATACAAATAGCCAGAGATCCGACACCTTCTTTGGATCTATCGGTTAGTATCCTTTGCGCTCCATGCGCTCTCTGAATGCGCACACATCCATGGTGTAATTTGCAATGCAATATCAAAGGCCTTACATTCTATGCGGGGGGAATCCGGGAAATAACCATTTGCGGTTATGGAGGACATCATGATCGGAGCGATAATAGCGCAGGGAAGAGTACGAGCGGGAATCGAAAACATCAACAGACGGGCTTAGACGGTTTGCTGGCCAATTGGGCGGATGGCGGGATACTGATATATCCTGGCAAGGGTTCAGCAAGCGGCAGGTTCGAAGGCAAGGAGGCGATAGGGAAGTGGTGGGAAAACACCTTCGAGTATTTTCCTGAGCTCAAGTTTACGGTTAACCATGTTCTGGTGGAGAATGTTTTCGACTTCATGGGGACCAACGTAATAGCCGTAAGCTGTGACATCAAAGCGCGGAACCGGCATGGTGTGGAATTCGAGACCTGTGCCGTCAACTTGATGAAAATCCGAAAAAGGAAAATCGTGGAAGCGAGGTATTTCTTCTTCAGCTCCAGGGAAGAGATTGACATGATCGCCTCCAGGTAGGAAGCGGATGTCGCCAGGCTGGTGAAAGAATGCCCATGGGACAAGGGTAAAAGCTGACGGGTCCGCCATGGCGCCAAGACCCCACTGCGCCAAAGTGGCCGCCGCGCTGAACCCTGTCCACACCAGCATATAAGCCAGCGTGAAAAGCCTTGTGGGCCCAGCTTTCGGAGCGATCCGCGTTAACCCTGGCGAATGTCAAGATCATCGGCGCCGCCGAGGGCGTCATCATCGCCACCATCATAACGGCCCACATGAAAAAGATCATAAGCGCATATGGCACGGACCAACCTACCGCGCTGGGGGAAATGAGACTGGAAACCTCAGTGCGCATGCCATAGGCCATCCACACCAGGTATCCCCATGAAATAAAAATAAGAGCGGCAATTCCGGCTAGGGTCACCACCCTCTCCCTGCGAATCAGCTTAACAAGGGCGCTATCTTCCATACCCTGCTACAACCTGTGCCCCACCCACACCACACGGCCGATGACCCTGGGCCCTTCGTCTTCAGTAGCGCGCACAGGCTCCGGGCTGTAGCGTTGATTGTCGGAGACCAGCAAAAACCCATCGGCGGTGGTCTGGATCCTTTTCACCACCAGGTCTTCACCACGCAAGATCACGAATATCCCGCCGTCCGTAAGCCTCTCCTGGCTGCTATCCACCAGCAGGATATCCCCCTCATCAATGGTCGGCTCCATGCTGTCGCCCCGGGCGCGCACCACCACCAGCCCCCCCACCGGCAGCCGAAGCTCGCTTTTCAACCAATCGAGCCTAAACGCGATCCGGTCGATAACCTTGTCCCCATCTG
>JAOUNV010000517.1 GCA_029880775.1 Nitrospinota bacterium
TCCTCGGCGGATTTAATCCTCCGGCGGTCGACAAACTCCACTTTTTCATCTTTTTCTTCCATAACCTTATAGCCTATTGCATTGTTTATCCCAATCCGCCTGCGCTCTTTTCAGCGGCGGAATAATCCGTCTCCTCCCTGAGGCTCTTCCGCGAGAATTCCAGACACCTTCTCAAGGGCAAGGGTAAGGTCGTCCTCCACGAAAAACCTGTCGATATCGTATATCCCCGGCATCCCCCAGGCCCTGCTGGCATACCACTCCTTCTCCACGCCGCTTCTAGCTATTTCCACCTTCTCCAGAAGCCCGCCATCCCGGCCGAACACCGAAATTACCACTACCGGATCATCAAACCGGGGGTCGTCATCCTTTCCGCCCTCGTTTATAACGCCAGCGAACCGAAGCTCCAAAATTGTCCACAGGAAATCGGAATACTCATTGGCGGAAAGCCTGGCCTTTTGCGGAAGAACCAGCATGTATCCATCTTCATTCTTCACCACCTCGAACACCTCCCCCAGCCTTTCAATCCGCACCTTCCACACATCAGCCGAGGACATTTTCAGGAGCCTTCGCTCCAAAAGCTCGAACACTCCCTTGTCCAGGGCGGCCACATTGCCAATTGGGGCCATCATAAGGTCATCCCGCAGGCTGGACGAGGCGTAATACGCCTTACCGTCAGGGGTCCTGGAGAATCTCAACACCAATGGCTCTCCTGCCGGCTTTATCGTGACAATCATATCCGGGCTTTCAAGGGCGGCCCTGACCGCTTCCATGCCCTCCGCATCCTCAAAAAATCCTGAGGCTTCCAGGCCCTTTGCGGCAGTGAGGAACCGTGACACCTGGACAGGGTCCGCCTCGGCTCTGGAAGGCTTTTCCATCATCCAACGCTCCGCACCGCCATCCGCCGATGGAACCTTGACCACCTGGACAGCCGCCCCTTTCTTCTCTATGGAAAATCCCGTCACCTCCCTGGCCTCGAACACGGCAAGCTCCCTCACCCGGAGGTCAATGACGGTCCCGGGAAGAGTCTTGAACTGGTCCCCGGCCACACGGACGGCTTTATGCCCCTCCGGCCACAGGGCGTAATACGCATCCGTCCCGGCGGCGGCCCCTATGGCCATCCTCCGTCCTGTTTCCCCGCCGTTGAAATAGGCGGTGAACTCCAGGAATGGAGAGTCCAGCCCGTATTCCTCCAGGTCCTTTATGTCCTCATCATAAAACCCGGAAGCTGTGGCATGGAGAAACTTGTTGACCAGGCTGTCGACCGCCAGGGAGGAGGCGGGCGCCTTTAAGGGATGGGTGATCGTCCATTTGCCGCCATCGTCCTTTTCCGCCCTTATCCGCAAGCCATCCTTGACGGCAAACTCGAACGCGGAAAGATCCTGGGCGGACTTTCTGTAGAACCTTTTTTCCCGAAGATCGAAAAACGAAATAGCCAGATCCTCCGCCTCCAGCCTGGAAAGCAGAAAGACCTCCTCGCCACCGCCCGCCTGGGCGTAGACGCCGTCCCCTGACGGATTTCTTGCGCCCAGCTTTATCACCCCCATGGCCTTTTCTTCATGGAAGAACTCCAGCCATATGGGGGCGTCCAGCCCGAATTCGGACAGATCGGCAACTTCCCCTATTACCCTCTCCTTCTTCAGGCCGGAGGCTGTGGCGATTATCATGTCCACCTTCTCCCTGTCCGCCTCTGCCTGCATCGGCCTTGAGATCCTCCATTCGCCAGCCTCTTTTGAAATCTCCACTTCCCCGCTGTCAGGCCTTTTCAGCAGAACCCTGTCCACCTTCTCCGGCTCTATGGCGGCCAGCCGCGACTCGGCCTTTTCAGCCTCGTCCAGGCGGACAAGGTGCACCTCCTTGAAGTAATAATAAACCCCCAGGATCGCCAGCAACGTGGCGAGCGCGGCCACTATCCTCATAGGCTAGGACCTTTTTCTCTGGAAAATCACCACAGTCCCCATGATGACGGAAATAAGAGGAAAAGCCACCACGCAGCACCAGAATATGAACGCCAGGTCCTCCCGAGGAAGGATCAGCGGATTGAATTCCGGCTTCTTGGCCCGGATGGAAACCTGGGACTTGCTTTCCGTAAGCCAGGAGGCCATGTTCAGGAAAAGGTCCTTGTTGGCCGAAAGGGCCAGGGATGCGTTGGAGGCGAAATCGGAGTCCCCCACGGCCACCAGCCTCCCCTTGCCGGCTTCCTGGCCGATCTTCCGCTCCCCCCGTCCGGGCCCGGCGTCCCATTCAGCCGAGGC
>JAOUNV010000098.1 GCA_029880775.1 Nitrospinota bacterium
TAATACCCAGCTTCATATTGCTGCTCCAGCAAGGTTCCGCAGCGCACGTTCAGGTTTTTCGATCTGCAGTTTTCAACTGCGCCCGGATCCTGCTCCACTCCATGCGTATCCCACCCAAGCTCCCCCAAAAGCTCCAGTTTCCTTCCGTTTCCGCAACCAATATCCAGAAGCCGCCCGACACCGGCCGGAACCTCCATTATCTGCGAATCAATAACCGCTCGTCTGCCAGGATGGAGGTATATAATCAACCCCGCCAACTTTTGCCACCAGTGTACAAGATCTTTAAAATATCCATATCCACGCGAAAGATAGCCTGCGCGAAGGTACTTGTATATCCTGCCCACTAAGCTGTTATAACTTGGGCTCGGATCGCTATGCGTATAGTATGACTCGTAAGCCTTATGGATATCCTCTTCCTTCGGTAAAGGGTCCACCCAGCCTAAACCGCATGAACTATTGGAGCATTTTTTTATATTCCATTTCTGTCCTGAATCCAGAAAGCAATCTGTTAATCCTTCGTGCAGCAAAACACCGGCTGAACCACACAAATAACAGAAAGGGGCGGGTTGTGCCCTGATCGCCATTACTTTATCGTTTTCCATGCGGATAAATCCCTACCTGTGATAATTTCCAGTTCTGATATATCCTCAATGAATTCTGTCAGCAATTCTTCCTTGAACTCCCTCGACAACTCAGGCCTCTTTCTTTTTTCGGTCAGCGTGCTGTTGCCAAGGCCCACAGGCCCGTCTCTTGGACACCAACAAGCTTTTTGAATTTCGCCCATGGCCTTTTCATCATATCCAATATGCCGGGCAAGAGAGGATGCTTCCAGAAGCGGGATTCATTCGCCGATGGAAAATGGGTCTTTCCGTCATATGGGGCGCCCAGAAACTCCAGCGCTTTTTTGTATACCGCCAGCGTATCTCCAATAAAATCGTCAAATATAATTATCATCACCTGTTCCGTCGGAAATATCTTATACAGGTTGTGAAGATGCTCCCCGTTCATGCATATATATCTGTATCGAAGCAGGGCCGGATCTTCGCAGAGCTTCGGGATATTCTCGCCGGACTCCCGAGCCTCTTGTAGCATCCATGCTTTTTTAAAATCAAGTTCATCCTCCCATCCCATCCAAAGAAAGGTGGAATGCAGCGCATACACCATTTCCACTGGATTTCTGATCATTACAATCAGCTTTGACTCACTGTTAAATTCCCTGATCCGGGCCAACGATGGCGTGTCCCACACATACGATGTCGACGAGTCGCCCAGCAGGAAAGCGCTTTGAGGAGCGTCTTCATACAACCGCAAGTATTGCTCCTGCGAACGCATCGCATAGGGCATCTTTTCCTTGTGTGAGTAAAAGTAATGCGGCTCCTTGACCCTGGGCATAAATATGTTCGGATGTGTTTTCAAGTATTCATATAACGCCGTTGTCCCGCATTTGGGCGCTCCAGCAATGAAAAAATTTGGTTTTTTAACCGTCATTGACCGATCGCCTCCGAATAAATGGGAATGAGTAAATGCCCAGTTTACTGGCTATCACCACAAACATAGTCGCATTCCAGAAAATCAACGACGCTGAAAAGCTGATGGCCGCGCCGATTATTCCATATGTGGGAATTAGCAGGCAATTAAGTGAGATATCAAGCAACACGGCGACGAAGATTACCAGCGATGCGTGCCACTGTAACCTGGTGACGTTCATAATATAACCCACCGGTCCGGCAAAAGCGTTGACAGCCTGGCCAGCGGTCATGATCATTAGGGCGGCGTAACCTCGAGTAAACGTTTGGCCGAAGATGGAGAGCAACATCTCGCCGCCGAAGACCATGATCATGACTATAGGCAAGGTCACCAACATTATAAACAAGCTCATACGGCTCACCGTCTCCTGCAGGTCATCCATATTCCCCGCAGCCCATTGTCGGGACATGATCGGAACGGCCACAGCGTTCACAGACATCAAGCCGATGGGAATTAAATGGGACAACTTCCCTGCTGCCGCGAAGACTCCCAGATCCTCTTGCGGCGCCGAAAACATCCCCAACATAATAACATCCAACTGAGACAAAACAACTCCCAGCCCGGCGGTGATATAAATTGGCTTGGCCAGGTCGAACCATTGCTTTATCTTTGTCCGCCGCTCGCTGGCCCAGTATTCCTGAGGCAGGGATTTTCTCATGAATATCGTCAATCCCGCCAGCGCCACCAGCACCGGCGGAATGTCGAACAGCACCAACATCAGGACATGCAACTTTATACCCAGAATATAGGTAGCGCAGAGAATCAACAAGGATAAAACCAACGGCCTGGCCACCAGCCCCAGAAAAAAGGCCTCTATCGATTTCCCAAGCGATTGCAATATAAACATACGAAGCATGAACAGCGCGTAAAACGGTAACAAGAAGGCCGCCGAGGCGAACTCCGCTCCGGCGCCATACGCCCTGTCCCCCACGATCACAACAAGAAGACATATCCCAATGGCCACCGTGATGGAGACAGCCACCAAAGCTCTTTCCACCGTGGTGATATACCCCCGCAACAACCCCCACTCCCGCTTGGCCATGTATTCACCAACCATTTTCAGCGAAACCGTTTGCAGTCCAATGGTCAGCGAAGAATACGCTAAAATCAGCCATGAATATATATAGGAGTAGAGGCCGAAACCCTTCTCCCCCACGGAGCGGGCGATGATCACATTGACAACCAACGCCAGGCCCAGCCCAGACAGCCTGACGAACATCATCACCGAGGATTTCTTTCCGATCATGGCGCCTTCCAGTCAGGAAAATCAATGCGGATAATTCGGCGCTGCATGTCCTTCAGATCGTTAAAAATGATAGTCGGCCCTTGTAGATTATTATTGCGGAACATATCCCACCACGCATCTGGGCGATATGTTCTTGCTTGCCATATTTTTTGTGATACTGGTCATTATTCCGCATACAAAGAGCATGACGAGAAATGAATCAGAGTCCGATCCATAGCCCAACGCTAAATTACGTTCAAGGTACGATTGTAACATATGACCGGTAAGCGCATATTACTCACCCGGCGACCCTAGCAGGCTGTTGAAGAAACTCTCGGTGGGCGCGTGTTTTGAGTCCGTCGTCATCTTGAAACGCCGCTTGTGGCGCCTCACGGGGGAGGGCTTGCTTGTGAGTAAAGGTGGGGAGGGTTGAATGAAGATCACCTTCCCTTGTTCACAGTCCGCGTCCGGACCCCCTCCCGTCAAAGGGAGGGATTATTATAGGGCGGTTCACGAACCCTCTAGAGTGGAACCCACCATTGGGCGCTCTTACTTCTCGTTTGCCATCACCCGTTTCGGCTTTATCAGCGTGAAGGGGAATCCCGCCATCGGGGGGCCATCGAGGTTGCCTACGCCGATCAGCTCTCTGTCACGGCTCACTATGCGCACATATTCGGATTCCGCGTCTCCTTCAAACTCGATCACGTCTGATACGCCCAACGGGATACCATCCTTCAGCTTCTCCGTGGCGTGAGGAATCACTTTCGCCATGGGCAGGTGCCCCAGTCCATCGGCCAGGGAGATAAGGTTTTTTCTTACCTCATCCATGTTTTCGCTGGTGACGGAATCGAGAGCGATAGCGTCCTGGACGCGGAAAATCCCGGAGCGCAGCCGCACCAGTCCGGAGAGATGGCCATAGACCCCCAGGTCGTTTCCTATGTCGTGGCAGATGGTGCGAAGGTACGCGCCAGTGGAGACGGTGGCGGTGAGCCTGACCACCGGGCCGTTTTTTTCGATAAAATCGATGGAGCGAATGGTGACCCGCACAGGAGGGCGCTCTACGGTGATCCCCTGTCGGGCCAGGGTATATAGGCGTTGGCCTTGCTGTTTCTTGGCGGAGAACATGGGAGGCACCTGGTCGATCTCCCCCACGAATTTGGCCATGGAGGCTTTCACCTGCTCCTCTGTGATCTGGGAAGGGTCCGCCTGGTTGACAATCTCGCCTTCGCTGTCCTGGGTGTTTGTTTCCGCTCCCAGAGTCAGCAGGGCATCGTATTCCTTATCCTGCTTTTCCATAAACAGGATCAGCTTTGTGGCCCTGCCCATGGCCACCACCAGCACACCTGTGGCGATCGGGTCCAGCGTGCCCAGGTAACCGATCTTCTTCGGCCTGACACCTCTTTTTATCACGCGAATCACTTCGGCGGATGTGATCCCGCCAGGCTTGTCTATAACCAGAAAACCGTCCATATAACTACTCATTCAGGATTGTTGTCGTTCTGCCCGCCGCCCGATTCCTCCTCGGCTTTTTTCAGCAATTCGGCGATGCGGGCGCCATGTTCGATGGAATCGTCCAGCTTGAAACGCAGCTGGGGCAGGACGCGAACCCGCATCTTTTCCCCCAGCCTGCCGCGGATGAATCCGGCGCCCCGATCCAGGGCGGTTTTGGCGTTGGTTTTTTCCTTGTCGCTCCCAAAAACGGAGACGTGGATAGTGGCATACTTCAGGTCTTTGCTCACTTCTGCGCGGGTGATGGAGATCATGCCACCCAGGCGCGGGTCTCGCATATCTTCCCTGACAATGGAAGCGACGTTTTTTATGATTTCTTCAGAAAGGCGGTCCGCCCTGGAGAAACGGCGCATATTGGTCACCTGGTCTACAAGTGGACAAGCTCGGTGGAGACATCGAGAACCTCCACCTCCATTGAGACGAAATTCACCGCCGATTGAATCTGGCTGTTGGCGTGGGTGGCGTCCGCCGCAGCCACAGCGAGGCCCAGATCGGCCGTCTGGTGGTAGTCGTGGTTGTCCACCTCCGCCACTGAAATATTAAACCTGCTCTTCATCCTGTCCTTCAGGCGGCGCAAGACCTGCCGTTTGCCTTTAAGTGATCTTGATTGCCGAATGGCAAATCTGATTTTACAAATCCCAACAACCATTGCGGCTCCAGCCAAAAGGGGATATGGGGCAAAGTATACTGACGGGCTGTCGCGGACTTGGCTGATATCCTAAAGCGACCAAGCCGCAAACGCACTCAATAACCTGAAAACAAAAACCCAATTATCACCAGAGCCATCGCGCTATGGGAAGGGATCAACGGCTGTAACCGAACCTTTGGGCCTTTCTTCTCTTCTTAAGAGCCTCTTTCTGTTTCCGTTTCCGTTTTGCCGACGGCTTCTCGTATGAGCGTCTTTTCTTCAGCTCTTTCCAGAGGCCGTCCTTTAAAAGCTGACGTTTCAAAGCCTTTAAGGCCTGATCCACTTGCTGGTTGATAACCTTTACCTGCAAAATACTCTCCCAATCGAACATTACCCCGCGCTATGCGGGACCACCGGCCCCATTTTGGGAAACCGGGCGCGCAAAAGGCTTTTGAAAATCCTTTTTAGCAAATAGAAACTCTACATTGTTGAAATAAACCAGTCAAGAGAATAAATATCTTTGTTTTGGCTTCGAGGTGAAAAATGGCGCAGTTACCGATTTTTCCTGTATATAAATTGTGCAAGACCGGTATCGAAAACATTTGACCCGGCTAAGGTATACCCGCAAACGCCGGTCTCCCGGTCGAAAAGGGGGATTCCCCGACCGATGACCACAGGATGGATCGACATTACTATCTCGTCGATAAGCCCCGCTTTCATAAGGAGCCCGTTAATCTGGCCTCCACCCAGCAGCCATATTTTACCGCCAGGCTCCGCTTTAAGCTTCCGTGTGAACTCCACCGGATCGCTGTAGATAAACTCAGAGCCAGGCAGGGGGCTTTTCTTCTCCGATCTAGTGAACACAAAGGTTTGTTTGCCCTTAAATGGGTCTTTGGAAAAGGAGAGCGAGACATCGAATGTCTTGCGGCCTGTCAGAACTGTGTCCACCGAGGCGTAAAACGCCGTGTATCCATAATCCTGGTCATGGAAAAGCCAATCGATACCGCCATTCTGGCTGGCGATGAACCCATCCAGCGATGTGGCGATGAAGAGAGAAACCAGGCGTTCCGCCTCGGGTTGATCGCCTTTGGGGGTCTTTTCCAAAACAGCCGCTATTGGTTGGCTTCGGAGTTCTGATCCTTTTGCTTGGCCACCAGCCTTCTTCGTTTTGTGACGAAGCTATTGATGACTATTGCCACGCCGAAAATAAAGCCGACCACTCCGAAAATGATCGCTAGAGCTTCATACATTTCCACTCCCCGATTATGATATTAATTCCTTCCTCTATAATGAATCCAGGCGTGGATGTTTACAACAAATTTATTTCTACTCTCTGATTTTAAGGGCGGTCAGACCACCGAGGGCGAAGAAGCTGATCCAGCGCCGACCCAGGTCAAACAGAGCATCGTCATCCTCGCCGACCCTTTGAACAAGATCCTCATCCAGGTCGAATCGTGTCAGGAAGCTTGATTTGAAAACGAACTCCCGGAACCTGTCCAGGTCATACTGGGCCATGAAGATCATATCCACGGTCTTTTCGTCCATGTCCTTAGGATCGCCCAGCGAGGGGTGGAAGGATAGGTGGACGGAGAATTCGTTGTTCTTGTTGTAGTCAAACACCTCCTGGTTATCCAGCCATTTTTCCACGGTCCATTCATCACCCTTCTCCCATCCCTGGCAATAATCTTCCTTCACCTTGAAAAAGACTTTTTGCGAGTCCCCTTTCCCGGTGCCGGAGCTGACCGCCTGACCCACGGGGTATGTGCGGCAGGAGGTGGGCCTGTTTTCATACACGCCGCATCCAGACTCGGAGAGGAAGGGACATCCCTCTTTCTCGTCCTGCTTCATGCGCACCACAGGCAGCCCAAAGTCGGGCCCCACATATGACTCGGTATATTTGGTCAGGAACTCTCCCGATGGCATATTCACGCTTTTTCGAAGCCGCAAAATATCATATGGGGTCAGGAACAGGTTCGGGTTTTTGCAGCACTCGCCCCAGCAGGAGAGCTTGTTGTGGCATTTAAACCCGAAAACGCTATCCGGCGCCAGGGTATCCATCTGCTCCAGAGTATCGTGAACCTGGGCCAGGGGATTGGAAGGTTGATTGTCATTCATAATTAAAGCCAGCATGCGAAATTAAGGTTATTTAGGGAAGGCAAAA
>JAOUNV010000519.1 GCA_029880775.1 Nitrospinota bacterium
AATACTTTACGCATGGGCCTGAGCTCTAATGCCTTGTTCGCCCCTTTTAAAAACTCGAATCCGGTAGTGTAAAGAGCCGATTCTATGCCCATATTCTCAAGCTGAAGAATAAGCTGATCCAAAAATTGGTAACTCACCCCATCCAGGCCCGTGACAGGATAGATTCTTACCTGGCCGGAGGAAACCCTGGTCAGCTCCAGAATGGATTTGAAGTGGAAATCGAAATCAAGAATGTGCGAGAAAAGAAAAAGAAAATGGCTGCAAAGGACAAGCTGGAAACTGGAATCCTTGAAGGGCAGGCTTGGCAGGCGTCCGGCCACATAGGTTCCCCTGGCTGTCTGGCGTGAAAAGCCTTCAATGAAATCCGACAAAGTTTTTTCCCTGAGCTTTCTCAGATGATCCGGACTTTTGTAGTAATCCCATTTGTAGCTGCCGGCCACAGGCTCTATTTTCTCCCTGATGCCGGCTATCTGCGATAGGGAAGTCTGGAAGAACAGATCCTTCGGCAAGGCGTAAGAGGGGTCGGCTGCTGTTATGTCAAGCCCCAGCTTATGGGCCTGGTCGGCGAAAGTGGAAGGTCCGGAGGCCACATCCAGGATGGGCCCAAACCCTCCCTTGGCAAAATCCAGGCCGAATATTGCGGAATACTCCTCCAGGCTCCTTCCGTTTAAGGGAACCTTGTCCAGCCGGATCGCGCCCATGGGCCTGGACCATCCTGCCTGGCCATCTGTCAGTGGCGGAAGTGGCGCAGGCCGGTGAACACCATGGCCATGCCGTGCTCATTGGCTGCGGCGATGACCTCCTCGTCCCGAACGGAGCCTCCAGGCTGGATCACGGCGGTGATCTTGGCCTGGGCCGCCTCGTCTATGCCGTCCCGGAAAGGGAAGAAAGCATCCGAGGCCATCACTGCGCCTTCCACGGGGCGCCTGGCCTTTTCCCTGGCGATCCTGGCGCTATCCACCCGGCTCATCTGCCCGGCGCCTATTCCGATGGTGGAATTGGCGTCGGCGTAGACAATGGCGTTGGATTTCACATGCTTGGCAACTATCCAGGCGAATTTCATGGCGTCCATTTCGCTCTGGGTGGGTTGCCTGCTGGAGACTACCTTTAGCAAGGTTTCGTCCAGGGTCTTAAGGTCGTCATCCTGCACCAGGGCGGCGCCGGACAACAGCTTGAAGGCAAGGGCGTTATCAGGCTTTCTGGCGGTGTTCCGGATCAACCTTACATTCTTTTTTGAGGTCAATTTCTCCAGGGCGCTGCGGGAATAGGCAGGGGCGATGACAACCTCCACGAACAGCTTGGATATCTCCTCCGCGGTTTCTTCGTCCAGATCCCTGTTGATGGCGATAACGCCCCCGAAAGCCGACACAGGGTCACACTCCAGCGCCGCCTGGTATGCCTTCACAAGGCTCTGGTTGATCGCCACGCCGCAAGGATTTGTATGTTTGATTATGGCCACGGCCGGATCGGCAAACTCGCAGGCAAGCTCGTATGCGGCGTTGAGGTCTACTATGTTATTGAAGGAAAGCTCCTTCCCATGAAGCTGCTCTATTTCGGCGCTATGCCGCCTGCTTCCCACAGGCGTGTATAGGGCCGCCTCCTGGTGGGGATTCTCGCCATACCGCAAGGCCTGGGTCTTTTGCAGCCGGATAGTCAGCTTCTTTGGAAACTTCTCATGATGAGAGGAGGTGGAGCTAAGATAATCGGCTATGACGCCATCATACCATGTGGTCCTCTCGAAAGCCTTCGTGGCCAGGGTCAGCCTTGTCTTGTCTGACAGGGTCCGGCCAGATTCCTTCAGCTCGGCTATGATGGCCGAGTAATCCTCCGGGTCCACAACCACCGCCACGTCCCTATGGTTTTTTGCTGCTGAACGGATCATGGAAGGGCCGCCGATATCGATGTTTTCTATCGCCTCGTCGAAGCTTGTTCCCTGCTTGGCAACCGTTTCCTCGAACGGGTAGAGATTCACCACCACCATGCCGATTGGCTCTATTCCATGTTCCTTCATCTGTTCCATGTGGGCGGGGATGTCCCGGCGGCCCAGAAGGCCGCCATGGACTTTTGGGTGAAGGGTTTTCACCCGTCCGTCCATGATTTCCGGAAACCCGGTGTAATCTCCCACGTCCCGGACATCCACTCCGGCCTCTCGTATGGCCTTGGCGGTGCCTCCGGTGGAGAGTATTTCCACGCCCAGCCCGGAAAGCTCCCTGGCCAGGTCAATAATTCCTGTTTTGTCGCTGACGCTTA
>JAOUNV010000518.1 GCA_029880775.1 Nitrospinota bacterium
ACACGTATGTGAACTCCCCAAAGGCGCTGGATGCCAGTCTGCGGCTGACTGGCGCGCCTACCGTGCGGCTGGCGGGGCAGATAACCGGTGTGGAGGGTTATGTGGAGTCGGCGGCTTGCGGATTCATGGCGGGGGTGTTTACCGCATGGGATATTTTGGGCAAGCCGACTGATCCACCGGGACGGGAAACGGCCATGGGTGCGCTGCTGGCCCATTTGAGCGCCAGTGTCGATGAGGCCAGCGTCAAAGAAACCAGATTCCAGCCTTCGAATATAAACTTTGCTTTGTTTCCCCCGCTGGGCCCTGGAAAGGTGAAGAAAAAAGAAAGGCGCAGACTCATGATATTACGCGCGCGGGAAGAGATGCGGAAATGGCTAATCCGCCATGGCCTATTCTCCGGGCAAGCCGTCCCTTAGCCCGGTTTCAGCCCGCATCCCTCCTCGCCTTCAGCCTGCGCCTCATCGTCCCGCCGATTCCGGCGGAATACTAAATCCGCTTTCTATGGCGTCGTCAAAAGCCCGAGAATCGCCACCACCATGAAGATGGAGCCGATAACCGCCATAGCGAAGATAAACCCCATGTACGGAAGGCTTTCAAACAGATGTTCCCTGTCCATTCCCTTCAGAATCGTATGCATATAAAACGCCTCCTGGTTTCTTTGACCTGCTCTCGGTACTTAATATGGGAACCTTCCCCCATTTATGCAAGGGGGGTGAGCAAATAAAACTTACAGGCGCCTGATCCGCCGAGTGACCGTATAAGCCGCCAAAAAACCAAGAGCCAGGACCCAGCTGGCCAAGGTCACCCCATTTGCCATCCGTTGCCAATATGGCATGGCGAACTTGAATGGCTTATAGCGCCTGAAATTATCCGCCTTCTGGTGTTGGGCGGTGGTGAAGTGATTTCCTGGCTGGCAGCTATTTTCGTAGGGGTAGATAAAACAGGCGGGATTCTTCAGGTTCAGGTATCCCCCCTGCTCCGCCATGGCAGGCCCAGGCCGGAGGATATCCATGGGAAATTTTTCCCTCCAATACCCGAATATCGGCTCGTAGCAAAGCATGGAGGATGAGTTTTGGGTAAGAAAGTCATCCCCCCCGAAAGGCGCCGCGCTGTTGGCGGCCCATCCACGCAGGACTTTGCCATATTTTTTCATCCCCTCCACCGAGGGCGTGTATGCGCCATCCCTGGCCGCATAGTATGAGTCCACAATGGGATGGTAGTTGTAATACTGTGTTGTGTAAAAGCTCCTGTCTCTATAGGCGGTCTGGACGGCAAGCGCCAGAAGCGTTATGACAACCAACGTCCCGGCCACTCTGGACAGGGGGGGGCGTTGCAAGGCCATGGCCGTGGCGATAATGATAAGGGGGATATATATAACAAACCATGTGGTGAAATGCCCATGTGAGCTAATCAGAGGAATTTTTTTTAACATCGCCTCCAGCGCCGGGATCTTGAAATTGAAGGCAAGGAAGATAGGAATGACGATAACCGTCACCATCGCCAGCCCCCGCAATATTGCTGGGGTGGAGGGGCGCCTGGTTTCTTGCCTCTCCCGTCTCCCTCTCCCCCACATCAACGCGCCGACGATGATTATCAGAAGCGGTCCTGGCGATACGCTGAATTCATAATACTGAGGGCTCATAACCCAATATTTACCCTCTGCGAACAGACGAGCCCCCCGGATCAACGTGCCGTCTGGCCAGAAAAAAAGTGTCTGCCCCAGAAACCAGACCATATTCGTCAGGCTGTCCAGGCCCAGCATCGGATAGCCGCTTCGTGGAAAATTTGACGCGAAAGCCCCCATGGCCGCCATTTTGGAAATTGACAGGGCCACCCCTGCAGCGCCGCCTAGAGCCAGCCTGGTCCAGAAATCCCGATCCCCGCCATGGAGCGCCCCGTGGGCCATTCCACAGAGGGCTATAGACAGGATCACGGGGACACCCAGGGAGTTCATGCCGGAGTAGACCATGTAGGCGAATATCATCCCTGCGCATGCCACATCCAGGGCAAGCCTGCCGCCCCTTCGCTGGCCAGTGGGCGGCAAGGGCCGCAACATAAAATAGAGGATGAAGGGAGTGAGCATGTACGCCTGATAAGGCAGATGTCCGGTGATCAGCCTGTGTATGAAAAAGCTGTTGAACATAAACAGATACCCCCCCAGAACCGCAGGGATGACTCCAGTGGAAAAAGCGCCGCGAAGAAGGATATAGAATCCTGCGAATCCTAAAACTCAAAAATGAGAATCGTCCA
>JAOUNV010000520.1 GCA_029880775.1 Nitrospinota bacterium
CTGAAAGATCCCAAGGCGAAGCTTTCCTTCTGGCAGTCGGGTGACTCTGACGTGACCGTATCCATATCCATTGGGGACAGGAACCCGGAAAAGAGGGGTTATTACGTGACCATGTCGGACCGGAACAACGTATTCTTGCTGGAGGAGGATATTATAAACTCCATTCCCCGTGAAGCTTCCGATCTTCGGAGCCGGCATGTTTTTTTCCTGGACTCCCTGAAATTCTCCCGGATAGAGATCCACAGGCCAGGCTCCTTGGTGACTCTTGTGAAAGACAAAAACCAGGAATGGCATAGGGACAACATGGCCGGGGAAAGCCTCGACTATAATATGGTGAAAGAGTTTTTAGACAGCCTGTCCTCTATAAAGATAAGGGATTTTGTCGCCGACAATCCCATCAGTTTGCGGGAATATGGATTGGACCCCCCTTCGGCCCAAATCTTGCTATACAAGGAAGAAGGAGGAGCGCCATTGTATCTTAGCCTGGGTCTGAAAAGCCCGGCTGGCTACCTTTTCGCTCAATCCGGTTCTGAGAAATCGGTAATAGCGCTCGATGCGGGCGTACAGGGGATCTTAAACTTTTTCTTGTAAATGGAGAAACTCATGAAATCAATAAAATGGTCTTCCGTTTATATGGCGGTTGGCCTGTTCGCCATATTAATATCGTATTCTAATATGGCGGTTGCCCAGGATGAGGCCCCGACCGTTGGGCAACTATTCATCAAGGCTTTTGATGAAAACAAGCAAGAGGAGATGGAAGAGTTGGTAAAGGCCAGGGCCGGAGAGGTGCCCGGCGAGGTTAAAGACATTGTTCAATTCGCTGTGAGCGACCAGTGCCCCCCGAACGCCAGGGAATACCTTTTCAATATAGCGGGCCTGATGGCCAAGATTTATGGCGAGCAAACAGGGGACCAGCGCCTTTTGGACGCGGTTAAGCTAAACTATACCAAAATGATGAAGGGCAAGGCCCTGGACGATGCTGCGGTCGAATCCATTAAAAAGGAGATCGCAGCCCTGGGTGGCGGCCAATGGCGCGTGAATATTGTCGAGCTTAACGATGACGGCTCCCTCAACATAGAGATCGACGTGAACGAAGCCAGCGGCGGATCGGAGCTGACGCCGAAGATAGACTTCAAGAAAGGGCAGGCCGCCAGGGATCTTGTGAAGAGCAAGCTTCCGGATATCAAAAAAGGGAAGATATCCTGGAGCAGCATGGGCATAGGCCTGAAAACTGTATTTATTGAATAGAGGGGGCGAAAGGCAGGTATACAAATGTTTTTTAGGGCAGTGATCGTTTTTTGCCTGGCGTGGAATATTACTTCGCCAGGCCCAGCCATGGGCCAGGATATTGCGGCCGGTGAGGATTTGTTCAACAGGAAATGCAAGATGTGCCACAGGCTCTCCGATGGCACGAAGCAGGGCCCCGGGCTTGAGGGGGTCACAGCGCGGCGGGACGAAAGCTGGCTCCATGCCTGGCTGGAAGACCCGAAAGGTATGATCGAAAAAGGCGACCCCGTGGCGGTGGAGCTTCAAAAAAAATACAAAAAGGTAATGACCAAGATCGCTGCGATGCAGGATGAAGAGAACAGGAAGAACATCATAGCCTTCCTGAGGCAAAACGACATAAAGAGAGGAGCCGTAAAAGAGTGATTATGGGAAAGACAATCAGACTCGTAAAGGGCGCCGCCGTCATGATGGCCATGGCGGCCCTGGTGGGTGTCTCCGCCTGCGAAACCAGCGGCGGGGGCGATGATATGGAAAGCCAGTTCGCCGCTGCGCTGCAAGCCCTCAATCCGGACTGGGCCCTGTATGAAATCGTTGAAAGCAGGGGCGCGCCAACCATAAAAGTTGATGTTTCCGAGATCGTGGATTTTCAATCCGCCAAGAAAGCGGTGGAGGCTATCCAGAAGGTAGACCCGAAATTCGCAGGGTATATTGATTTCGTGGATGGGAAGACTGGCACAGTCGTAAGAAAGATGGAGGTCATTCCAGCTCAGCCAGCCCCCGCGGCCGGAGGGGAAAAGCAGTAAACCTCAGCGGACGTAATATGGATCTTTGTGGACTGATACGGGAGTGGGGGTCACCATCTCCACTCCCTTCCTGCTCAGCAGGTTAATCCGGGTTTTTTCAAACGCCTCTCCCTCGCCGGGGAACCTGGCCTGGAAAAAATTGACAGGATAATCGTACCCCACTACCTCACCGCCGAACTCGGCGATAATCTTTTCCGCCTCCTCCTTGGCAAGCT
>JAOUNV010000521.1 GCA_029880775.1 Nitrospinota bacterium
TGGCTGGACGTGGTGCAAAAATCCCCTGATAAATGGAGGGCGTACTCGGCGCTGGGCGTTCATTACAACTCGTTGGGAGACCGGAAAAAAGCCATTACCATGTTCGAGGAATCAAAGAAGAAGGACCCAGCCCGGCCCGATCCTTACATAAACCTCTGCGCCCTTTACCCCTCGGAGGGGAACCTGGAAGACGCGGGGGTGAACTGCCGGAAAGGCCTGAAGCTAAAGCCGGGAAGCTTCGAGGCGAATTTCAACTATGGCGCTTATAATTTCAAAATGAAGCGGTATGAGAAATCCGCCAGGTTCTATGGCAGGGCGGCGAAAATCAGGCCATACAGCATCCCTTCGAAACTGGGGCAAGGCGCCGCCTTGGCAGCCATGGGCAATACCGCAGAAGCTATGCGGATCTTCCGTGAAATCCTCGGGCAAAACCCCTGGAACAAGCAGGCCCATTACAACATGGCGATTATCTACAAAAGCCTGGGCAACGAGGCCATGGCCAACGAACATATACAAAAAGCAAGGCAAGGCGCACCAGGAAAATGAGCTTGCCCCTGTCCGGTTTGATAAAATATAAACCCATGCATGGGAAGAATGAGAGGCGCGCTCTCGAAAGGAAAGGATTGCAACTCCGATGAATCATAAGACGCCTGCGGCGGCCTCCCTGATACTTTTCATCACGGTTTTCGCCCTATATTGGGGAACCTTCCACTACCCCTTCCAATTCGATGGCATCTCCGACATCCAGGAGAACACGGAGATCAGGGACATCACAGACCCGGCCAGGATATTAAGCTTCAATCCATCACGATTTGTAATATTCTTCAGCTTTGCGGTCAACTACGCCATTTCAGGGCTGGACACCTTCAGCTATCATATCCTCAATACTTTTGTCCACGCGGTAAACTCCATTTTGGTTTACCTTCTGGTATCGTTGATCCTGCAAGCGTGGGCGGGGATGAGAGGCGCCAGGGAGGCCTCCCCGGAAGAGCATATATACCCGATGCTGGCCGCCATGATATTCGCCGTCCACCCGTTGCAGACCCAGGCGGTGACATACATATGGCAAAGAAGCACATCCATAGGGGCGATGTTCTATCTTGCCTCGATGCTTTTCTACATGAAATCCGCCATGGAGGAAAAAAATGGGGCCCCTGCGGAGCGATGGAGGAAATACCTGGCCCTATCCTTGATCAGCGGATTTCTGGCCATGTTTTCCAAGCAATTTTCCGTGACCCTGCCGGTGGCGGTGGCCATGCTCGATTTCTTTCTTGTCAGCGGCTCGCTGGCGAAGTTCAAGCAAAGGCTTATGCGGCTGGCGTGGTTCCTTCCGCTGCTTATGATCGTGCCCATCCTCACCTCGGTGGTTATCTCCGGCGAAGTGAGCCACATCGGCGTCAGGTCCAAGAACATCCTCTCCCAGTATCAATACCTGATAACCCAGTTCAATGTGATCCTCCTCTATCTGCGGCTGATGGTATACCCGGCCGGGCAGAACCTGGATTACGACTATCCTCCGTCCCAATCGATAATAGATTCAGCTCCGGCCCTGGCGTTCCTTCTGGGCATGGCGGCACTGGCCTTCTGGCTGTACAACAGGAACAGGCCGGCCTCTTTTGGGATACTCTTCTTCTTCGTTGCAATGTCCGTGGAGTCGTCCTTCTACCCTCTGGAGGACCTTGTGTTCGAGCACAGGGTATACCTTCCATTTGCCGGCCTGTTGCTGGCTGCGGCCTCACTTTTGAAAGGCTTGATGGAAAAAAGCTCCTACAGCATCATGAAAACCGCCGCCCTTGCCGGGCTTGTCATTGCCATAAGCGCGCCCCTGGCCTACGCAAGCCATCTGCGCAACCAGGCATGGAGCACCCAAAGGGGCCTATGGGAGGATATTGTAGAGAAAAGCCCTGGCAAACTGCGCGGCTATGGAAACCTGGCAACGTTCCTTATGTTGGAAGGCGACAACGACAGGGCTTATAAAATTCTATCCAAGGCCAACTCCATCGACCCGGAAAACTCCACCATCATAATGAACCTTGGCCTGTGGCACGAGGTGAATGGGGATCTGGAAACGGCCGCCAAGTATTATCACGACGCCATAAAAAGAAGCCCAAGGATACGCCTGGCCCCCCACCGCCTGGCTAATATCATGTTCGTTACAAAGCAGTATAAAAAGGCGGCCCTGTTCTACAAGCTGGAGCTTGAGGCCAGGCCGGGAAACCAACAGGCTATGCTGGTGTTGG
>JAOUNV010000522.1 GCA_029880775.1 Nitrospinota bacterium
ACCACTTCCTGGCCCTTCTTGCCGAACTTCTCCTGGATAAGCTCCCTAAGGGCCGCCTTGGCGATGGAGAAAAGCTCGGAGATGGCGCCCATGGCCACCATGTTCTTGGAGCGGTAGGTGTTCAGCTCCTCCTTGGCGATCTTGCTCATAGGCACGGCGTAGCAGGTGACCCCTTCTATGTTCTGCTCCTCGGCGATATCTCCGCCCGGGTAGTCATAGATCAGGACATCGCCTTTTTTTATCTGATTGCGGTTGACGTCCAGCGCCTCCTGGTTGAAGCAGCAGAGAACGTTAAAGCCGCTTCCCTCGGACATAATCCTTTCGTGGGAGAAACGGATCTGGTACATGGCGTAACCGCCTCTGATTTCCGCCGGGAAGGTCTTGAACGTGAGCACCTCCAAGCCGGAGCGGGCCGCCGCTTGAGCGATCATGTCTCCGGAGGAGATGATCCCTTCACCACCTTCTCCGCCAATGCGGATGGTTAGATCATTTGCCTTGGTCACTTTAGTTCACCTCACATAAAAATTTTGGGAATCGAAAGCTTTCGTCCGCACACGCCGTTCCACGGCGGCGCGATATATTGCCTAAAGACCAGTCCTCATATCTGACTACCGGCCAAGAACATTCTTGATGGATTCGCCCAGGTCCGCCGGGGATTTGCAAACGGTAATCCCGCATTCCGACATAACCTTCATCTTCTCATCGGCGGTCCCCTTGCCTCCGGAGATTATCGCCCCCGCGTGGCCCATCCTGCGTCCCGGAGGCGCCGTCTGCCCGGCGATGAAGCCCACCACCGGCTTTTTGACGTTCTCCTTGATATAGGCCGCCGCGTCCTCTTCGGCCGATCCGCCGATCTCCCCGATCATGCAGATGGCCTCCGTCTGGCCGTCCTCGTTGAAAAGCTTCAGCGCGTCGATGAAGTTCGTGCCGTTCACCGGGTCTCCGCCGATCCCTATGCATGTGGACTGGCCGATCCCCAAAGCGGTGAGCTGGCCAACCACCTCGTAGGTCAGCGTTCCGGAGCGGGAGACAACCCCCACTGGGCCGGGTATATGGATATGGCCCGGCATGATGCCTATCTTCGCCTGGCCGGGGGTGATGACCCCGGGGCAGTTCGGCCCGATAAGCCGGCCACGCCCATGGCCGCGGATATATCTTTTCACTTTCACCATGTCCAGCACCGGGATCCCCTCGGTGATGCAGATGATCAGCTCTATCCCCGCCTCCGAAGCCTCGAATATGGCGTCGGCGGCGAAAGGGGGCGGGACGAAGATCATGGTGGCGTTGGCGCCGGTGGCGTCCACCGCCCCCTGGACAGTGTTGAACACCGGGATGCCTTCCACGCTCTGCCCTTCCTTGCCAGGGGTTACTCCGGCCACAACGTTGGTGCCGTAATCCCTGCATCCAAGGGCATGGAAGGAGCCTTCCTTGCCGGTGATGCCCTGTACCAGCAGCTTGGTGTTGTTGTCGACAAGTACGCTCATATCATTCCACCCGTCATTTCCCGGCCGCTTTCACGGCGGCCACGGCTTTTTCTGCGCCATCCCTCATCCCGTCCGCCAGGATGAAGTCCAGTCCGCTTTCCTTCAATATGGTTTTACCCTCTTTAACGTTCGTCCCTTCCATCCTGATAACCACGGGGACGGAGACGTTGACCTTCCTCGCGGCGTTCACCACGCCGTTGGCCAGCCTGTCGCAGCGGAGGATGCCGCCGAAGATGTTTATGAAAATCCCCGTGACGTTCTTGTCCGCCAGGATGATCTTGAACGCGTTTTCAATCTGTTCCTCGCTGGCGCCGCCGCCCACGTCCAGGAAGTTGGCCGGCTCGCCGCCGGAGATCTTGATGATGTCCATGGTGGCCATGGCAAGCCCGGCCCCGTTCACCATGCAGCCTATGCTGCCGTCCAGCTTTATGTAATTCAGGCTGTATTTGCTGGCCTCTATCTCAAGCTCCTCTTCCTCCGCCAGGTCGCGGTATTCCACCACGTCCTTCTGCCGGAAAAGGGCGTTGTCGTCGAAATTCATCTTGCAGTCCAGCGCCAGCACCCGGTTGTCCGAGGTGAGCACCAGGGGGTTTATCTCCGCCAGGGAGCAATCCTTGGCCACGAACGCGTTGTACATGTTTATCAGGAACCCGACCGCCGCCCTCATCGACTCCTGGGGCAGGTTCAGGAAAAAGGCAAGCTTGCGGGCCTGGGCGGGCATAAGGCCCAGCACCGGGTCCACCCACTCCTTCA
>JAOUNV010000523.1 GCA_029880775.1 Nitrospinota bacterium
CGGCTCCAGGCCGGATTTTATGGAGCAAAGCGCCGCGCACATGGTGCACACGCTGTCGTCGCTAGGATTCGTCTCCGCGCGTCTTTTCAACGCCTGGGTGGGATTGATTGCCAGGGCGCATTGGTTTTTCCAGTCCAGGCTCTTGCGGGCGATGGCCATTTTGTCGTCCCAATCGCGGGCGCCTTTGATCCCTTTGGCGATATCGGCGGCATGACCTGCGATCCTGGTGGCGATAACACCATCCACCACATCCTCCACGGTGGGGAGGCGCAGGTGCTCGGCTGGGGTGACATAGCAGAGAAAATCAGCGCCAGCCGCCGCGGCGATGGCGCCCCCAATGGCTGCGGTGATGTGGTCATATCCTGGCGCCACGTCTGTGACCAACGGGCCCAGGACGTAGAAAGGGGCGTTGTTGCAGAGCCTTTTCTGCAGCTTCATATTCGCCTCCACCTGGTCCATGGGCATATGCCCCGGTCCCTCGATCATCACCTGCACTCCCGCCGCGCGGGCTCTGGCAGCCAGTTCCCCCAGGATGATGGTCTCCTGCACCTGGGCCCGGTCAGAGGCGTCCGCCAGGCACCCTGGGCGCAATCCATCGCCCAGGCTCAGGGTCATGTCATATTCTCGGGCGATCTCCACCAGCCGGTCGTAATTGGAGTAGAGAGGGTTTTCCTCGTCCTGATATTCGATCATCCTGGCGTGGAGGGCGCCCCCCCGGCTGACAATGTCCAGCAGGCGTCCTTCGTCCTTTAACCTTTTTACAGACTCCCGGGTGACACCACAATGCACTGTTATAAAATCAACACCGTCACGCCCATGATCCTCGATAGCGGCCAACAGCCGGTCCGCGTCCAGGTCGGCCAGATGCCTTTCGGCGATCATGTTCTCCGCCGCCACCTGGTATATGGGCACCGTCCCCAGCGGAACCGGGCACTCGGCCAGAACCTTGTTTCTGATGGCGCGGATATCGCCTCCGGTGGAGAGGTCCATGACAGCGTCTGCCCCCGAGTTTACGGCGGCGCGCATTTTTGTGATTTCGTTATCCATGTCCGCGTCGTCACCGGAGGAGCCGAAGTTGGCGTTCACCTTCACCTTCAGCCCGGCGCCCACGGCCAGACCTTCGATGGCGTGGTGATTGTTTTTTACCACCACGATAGAGCCGTCTAGAACACCGTCCTTGATAAAGCCGGGGGAAACACCCTCCCGATTGGCGGTGGCCTCCATGGCCTCTGTGATTTTTCCTTCTCTGGCGGCGATCAGTTGGGTTGTCATTTTGGTTGCTTCAGGCTGGCGCCGGGCCAACTTTCCGATGGTTAATTAAGGAGATACCGGTCGATCAAAGCATCGACTACCAGTCCAGATTAGTCAATGAAGGGGCTGATGTCAACCGGCATGAGACGGTGTCCGGCGAGAGATGCTATGGTTTGTTGAAAACGCCCTTTTCCTTGAAGTATTCGGCATAAAGAGTGTCGGATTTTCCCAGATGGGTATGGAGCCAGTCAATCAATGTCTCCAGAACCTCGTTTAAGCATTGAAAATCCTCCTCGACGCACTTTGCGTAAAAACCTCGCATTACACGGCGCATCTCGTCGTGCTCCAGCTTATGTTTCTCCACATGGGGGAATCCATGCTTGCGCATTATCTCCTCCTCGGCGAAGAAATGGTATGCGGTATATTCCAGAATTCCTTCCATCAGATCCTGGAAAGTGACATCGGTATTCCTCTGGAGAGAAAGATCGTTCAGTTCGTTGATCAGCCTGAAGAGGTTCTTGTGCTGATCATCCAGCTTCTTGTAGCCTACGCTGTAGCTGTTGTCCCAATCAGCCAGTCCCATGTCGGCTCCCCCAAATTATGTTACGTTACTTCTATATCACAAGAGCCGATTATACGGAAACCGGGGCGAAAGGTGAACCTGTTTTGTTGCTACTTGTTACCGGTTTTTGACAGCGTCCACATACGAGAGTATGTTTTGGATCGGTGTCGAGGGGATAATTCCGCAGCCGGGGGCCACGATATCCCACCCCTCTTTCAGGGCAGTCCTTGTCATATCAGCCACTTCTTCCGGAGCCCCTTCTTGCAGCGCGCGCGTGCTCAGGTTGCCCACCAGAGCCACTTTCCCCCCGGAATTTTCCCTGGCTTTTTCGATCATGACTGAGGAGTCGAGCGATAAACCTCGCGCTCCAGTACTGGACATATCCGCGATAAGGCGGGTGGGGTTGCCGCATATATTCAGGAT
>JAOUNV010000524.1 GCA_029880775.1 Nitrospinota bacterium
CTTTTCAGGAGGGGGATACCATAAAGACCGGGGCCAACGGTACCCTTGAGATAAAGTATGACACCGGGAATCTTACCCGGTTCGACAAGAACACCACCATGGAAATCCGGTCCTTGAGGAGGGACAACAAGGGATCCACGTTTTCCGTGTTCGGGCTGATCCTGGGGCGGATCAAATCCTCCGTGCATAAGCTTGCCACCGGGGATTCCAAGTTCGAGATCCACACCAAGTCGGCCATAGCGGGGGTAGCCGGCACTCCGCCTTTTATAGTCCAGGTTATTGACGGCCAGACACTTGTCGACCTGCTCGGCAACCCTGGAGATCCCGGTTCGGTGTATGTCCAGGGTATGGACCCAAATAAAACAATAGTTTACCTGTTCGCCGGCTTCAGGACCATAGTCATGTTCGGCTTGCCGCCACAGGATCCGTTCTCCATAGGCGCCGACCGGCTGAACATGCTTCGCGGCCTCCTGCAGTTCCTGCAACAGCAAGGATACCTGGACAGCGGCCAGACGACCGGCAACCTTATCGTCGTCGAGTTTATCGCCGGAAAGATCTCCGTCTATATAGCGCCGAATCCCACAAACTCCGGGTATACCCCCATGATAAACGCGTCCACCTTTATCAAGTCAGGAGGTCCCGGAGCGGGTGAAGGGGAAGGAGAGGCGGATAATCCGCCGCCATTTGCCACTGGCAAGGTTAACCTGAACTTTGAATGAGGAGCATACCATGAGGAAGACTATCATTTCTTTGGCGGCTCTTGTGGTAGGGCTTGCCAGTTCAAACGCATCCATGGCGCAGGAGCAGAAGCTTTGGACAATGGCGTTCACCGCCAATAACGGCTCATGGTCCGCATCTTCCCTGGATAACCAGGGGAGCCAGAGCATGGCCTATTTCCAGGTCTCCCGCCAGGGTGGAAACTGGGGCGGGGCGCTGACCACTAAGTTCGCCAACACATCTTACAAGACCGAGTATGGCGGGCCAGACACGCTGGATATCAGTTCCATGACCGGGACTTCCATTTCCACTTTTTACAATGTGAAGAGAGGGGCCACGACGTTACGGGCCGGGCTGGACATGGATCTTCCAACAGGAAAGAACTCCTATTCCGACGCCGAGGTGGAAAAGCTTATCCTGGACCGGCTGTCGGAAGATCTGATGCTTGTCACCAGCTACGGCGAAGGGACTAATATAATACCCCACGCGCTGTTGGCCCACTCGTTCGGCGAGAAGCTCACCCTGGGGTTTGGCGCGAAATACGAGATCACCGGGAAATATGACATTACCGAGGACACGGAAGGGGACGAGCTAAACCCGGGCGACCGCACGTTTATAGTGGCTAACGCAGCCTATTCCTGGAGGAAGGGAGATTTCATCCTCCTCACCGCCACCTACGCCTCGGCCACCGAGGACACGCAGAAGGACATACCTGTCTTCAAGCAGGGGGTGATAAACACCGTGGAGATTCGCTCCATAAACAAGCTTTCAAATGGAATGACGCTTATCATCAGCGCAAGCTCGTCCAGCCAGGAGAAGAACAGCTCCCTAGGCGGCGATAACAAGCTGGTCCAGGAGATCCTAAACTCCAACAACAACATAACCCAGCTATATGGCTCCGGCATTTATCCCTACACCAGGAACATGTCCATTACCGGCATGGCCGGCTACAAGGCGGCCGGGGCCAACGGGTACGTTGATTCCGACCCGCTATACGACGGAGGGCGGACTGTTTTATTCGTCGAGCCGGGGGTCATGTGGACAGGCAGGAAGGATATGCGTGTCTCATTCAAGGGACGATATTCGATGGTGGACGACAAGAAAGATGCGTTTTCCAGCGAGGACACATCATATTCGCTCATAAACCTGGACCTGGGGCTTATCTGGGCGTTCTGATAGGGTAGGGGGCTTGCCGTCCATGTTTAGACGGCGTGTTAGCCTTAAACATGGGAGGGGTTAGCGCCTCTCCCCGGTGTCCAGCATCACCGCCATGGCCACCGCAAGCCGCCTGTCAATTTCCTTCTTCCGGTCGGCTGTCAGATCCAGCACATACTTGTCGGTCAACGAAAGCTTACGGTTGAACTCCCCCAGGCACTCGTTAAAGGCGCCATCCCCCTTCAAGAACAGGAAATTTGTACGCAACAATCCGAAGAGAGGGCCCAATAGTCTCCTTAAGATCGACTTAAGGCCGGAATCCTCAATTGCCGTAAACAGCGGGGCGCCATTCGGGGTGGTGC
>JAOUNV010000525.1 GCA_029880775.1 Nitrospinota bacterium
TGCTTGTTATAACGGCGGGAGGGATGGAGTCGCGGGACAAATCCTTCCAGTATGGGGCCAATGATTTTGTTCAAAAACCGATTCAGGCTGAAGAGTTCCTGCCGAGGGTAAGGCGGCTGCTCTATTCCATGTCAGGGAAGTCCAGGTAATCCATCAGGCTGGAAAGGTTGTAGGCTGAAAAAAGGAACTTTGAATGCGGGGCGGCCGGGAAAAGTCAGGGTTTGGGGAACCGTGCGATAAATCTGGCGCCCCCGTTGGCTCCTGATTCCACCCAAATGGCGCCGCCATGGGCATGAACAGCCAGCTTGCAGAAGGAAAGGCCGATGCCGTATCCGGCTTTCTGTCCTGTTTCCATGCTTGAAAGGCCCATCTCGTTCATTTCGAAGATTTTCTGCCTTTGGCTTACCGGGACACCTTTTCCTTGGTCCTCAACGGAGATTGAAATGACGTCGCTTTTGTCCTCAGTCATAACAATCAATTCCCCTCCTTTAGGGGAATGCTTCAAGGCGTTGTCTATTAGGTTTGCCAGAATCCGTCTTAAAAGTGACCTGTCGGCCTTTATTTCCACATCCTGTACGGCCTCCAAAGCCAACTTGACACCATTCCTCCCCGCATAAACCTCAAATTCATGGAATACATGGGAAACTAGGCTTTTAAGCTTGATGGCTTCCAGCTTCGGGATAAGCCTATGGTTTTTCATGCGGCCGGAATCAAGGATGGACAGAACTGTGTCCAACGCCCTGTCTCCGCCAAACTTGATAAGCCTCAAAGCTGTTGTTGCCTCCTCGCCCAGGTTTAGCTGCTCTAGGAAGAAAACATTTGCTTTCACAAGCGTTAAGGTGTTTTTCAGGTCGTGGATGGACATCAGGAGGATCTTTTCCTTTTCGTTTTCTATCTTTTGCATATAGGAGATGGCGTTCTCCGAGGGGAAAAGATTTTGTTCTTCCTCTATTCTGGCTATTTTTTCTGCGATGGTGTCCAGGACATCGACTATGGTGTTCCTTCGCTCTTCGAGGCTTGGCCCTTCGTCCTTGATACCGGCTATATTCAATATCCCAAGCAAGGTTCCACTTTCCGTGGCTATGGGGATAGAGCAAAAACCATCGCCCAGGTAGCGGTTACGGTTTTCTTTACTTTTCAATTCTGGGAACTTGGTGATATATGAGAAGTAATATGGCTTTCTGGTGTTGATGACCATGCTGGCCACGGATTTGCCGTGAGGATCGAACGGCTGGCCTATGATCTTCTCCGAGCCTGGCCCCGCCGCACCCAGGATCTCCCACCTCTCCCCGCTGCGCACCACCAGCGAACTGGTGGCGCCATTTATCAAAAGGCGTGATATTTCACATATTTGGCCGTACGCCGGGGTCATGGGGGGGTGTTCAGGAATGGGAACACCTTGAATGGTGTCCCGGGCTGCTTTTTTCAGCCTCGAGAGGTCGAACCCCTGGCTACTTTGCTTTAATGAATTCAGAATCTCCTGCAACTCATCACCAGAACTACTAAGCGGCATATATTTGGCCTTTGCTGGAAAGCTTTTCCCGAGATAAGCTTGAATTATAACAAGCTCACGGTTTAGAAGAAAGCAAAATCAAGCCATATTCATGGCCAGCCGTCAGTATAGCACACAATAGGACAACAGTATGTCTTTTATGCCAACAACTTAAACTTTTCTGCAGTTTTATCATACAAGCCCGCCTGCCTCATGGCCTCCGCCAGGGGTGCAGGGTCCGCCAGAAAATCCCTAAGAAACGTAATTTCAGATATTTTGATAAACATTGTAAACGGCTTTAGAGGCTCTCCCTGGAAAAGCTTGATCACGATGTCCCGGATGCTGGCGCCCTTTTCCAGCAAGGGCGCCACCGCCGCAGCACGGTCCAGAATCTTCTCCACGTACCAGGTAATCCTTTCGTCAATGCTGTCCACATACTCCTTGTGGCTGGGGTAAAGCTCCATCCCCTCCAGGGTTTTCAGCTTCAATATCGTCCCGCAGTACGCCTTATAGTTGCAAAAGCGCCTTTCCATGGTTTCCATCTCCACATCCAGAAGCGGCGTCTGGAATATCTCCCGCAGCAACACATCTCCTGTGAAGGCGGCTTTGCCTAGAATGTACACTATGTCGCTCTGGGAGTGGCCCGGGCAGCGCATCCACCTGACGCCAAGCCTTTGGCACAGCTCATCCTGCTCCTCCAACACCAGGTATTCCTTGGCGAAAGGGGCGGACTGCTCGAAC
>JAOUNV010000099.1 GCA_029880775.1 Nitrospinota bacterium
ATCCATCGAAGAATCGATTATGGACAAGGTCTCCGGATACTTCGCGACAAACTATGGAATATCCATCGACAAGGAGTTTTTATCCAGTTTTTTGCTAAAAGCGGGCTATACGGGTAACGATCTGGATTACCAGGGCGTGGACAGGCAAGACAAAATGTACACCTACAACATAGGTCTATACCTGTTTATGACCGAATACGTGTATATGGGTGTTTCTTATAATTACAGAAGCAGAGAATCTACTGACACCGGGATGGATTACCAGGGAAGTGTGTCAAAGCTGACTCTGGTTGGCCGTATATAGCCAAGTCTGTGGGATATTTTGGGCTTAGAAGTTGTATAATGTCCTTATGGTTAAAAGGAAAAAGGTTATCGGCATGACCGCCTGTATATTGACGCTTGCGTTTTACGTCCAGGCGCCTCATGCGCAGACTGTGTCATTGAAAGCCCAGCTTGCGGACAAAAGCCAGTACACCCTCGGGCCGGGAGACATCCTGAAGATAAAAGTTTTCAAACACAAGGACATTACCGGCGATTACAGGGTTGATGGGACAGGCAACGTCTCCTTTCCTTTGGTGGGAAATATCAAGGCGGAAGGAAAAACTGTACAACAATTTAAGGAAAGCCTGATTGAAAAACTGAAGGCTGGGTACCTGGTGAATCCCAACGTGAGCATAGAGGTGACCAACTACCGGCCATTCTTCATTCTGGGGGAAGTCAACTCACCTGGTAACTTTCCCTATCAGAACGGCATGACAGTGATCAATGCCGTGGCCCTGGCTGGGGGCTTTACCAACAGGGCGGACAAGGCCGACATAACCATTACCCGCATCGTGGGCGGGAAGGAGACAAAGATACGCGCCTCACTGAGCCATGTGGTTATGCCGGGAGACACGATAGACGTGTCGCAGCGGCTTTTTTAATCGGGCCATAAAATAGGTCTATTTTGGATGAGTGACAAGTCGAAAATGCTAAATCCGGGCAAATACCCGGATTACTGGCTGGATAACCAGGAGGAACACGAGGGCCTGTTCTTCATCTGGTGGGCGGCCAAGGCCCACAAGCGCCTTGTCTTCTGGATCTGCTTCGGGGCCATTTTCATCTGCGCCCTGGTGGTGATGCAGTTGACCCCGCTATACACGTCAGGTTCCCTGGTGTTCCTGGAATCAAGAGGTGTCAAGGTGGTGGACCTGGAATCGGCCATGGAGAAAAACTATGGAGACCGGTACAAGGTGCAAAGCGAGATAGAAATGATCAGATCTCCCGAGCTTGCCCGGCGGGTGATAAATAAACTGGGGTTAGGCAAGCTACCCGAGTTTTTGCCAGCGGCAAAAAAAACCTCGGTGGTATATAACATATTGAACTTCATTTTGCCGACCGACTGGTCCGAAGCCCTAACCGATTCGATATGGGGTGGTCAATCCCCCGTATACGACGAACAGGTGCTTGGCTCGAAAGTTTTGGAAAAGTATTTGAAGCGGCTCAATGTGAGTGGCATCAGAGAATCGCTAGTGATAAGAATAAGCTTCACCTCCGCAGACCCGAAACTGGCGGCTCTGGTGGCCAACACCATGGCCAGCGAATATACCGCCATGCAGGTGGAACTGAAACTGGAAGAGGCGAAGAAAGCCAATTACTGGCTTCGGGACAGGCTGGTGGAGCTGAAAAACAAGCTGGAAGCCAGCGAAAAAGCTATCGGTGAGTTTCTGAGGGATAACACTCTGTTCGAGTCGGGTGGAAAGACGATAGACAGCCAGCAGATGTCGGAGTTAAACAGTCAGCTTATCATCGCCAAGTCCCAGTACGCCCAGGCTAACGCTAAATATCAGCATTTGAAGAGACTGTATGAGCGTGGCGATACCAGCAAGATGGTGGGGGCCGAGGAAGTATTGTCTTCGCCGGTCATTCAGAAACTACGTATGCAGGAAGCCGATCTGGCCAACAAAATATCGGAGCTTTCCCAGGATTATGGCGAAAAGCACCCCGTTATGATCAACACCAAGGCCCAGTATCAGGATATAAAAAGAGAGATCAACGAGGAGATAGGCAACATCCTCAAGTCTCTTGATAACAATGTGGATGTGGCCCGAGTTAAAGTGAATTCCCTCCAGAGCGAGCTGGCCCGGGTAGTAGCCGAAACCGGAGCGGAGACCGGAGCCAAAATCAGATTAATGGCCCTGGAGCGAGAGGCCAACGCCAACAGAACCTTGTACGAGCAGTTCCTGGGCAGGTTCAAGGAAACCAACGAGGGGCGAAACCTTGAGCAGCCGGAGTCCAGGATTGTGGCCCGTGGCGAAATCCCCATCCATCCATCCTTCCCGAAAAAACCAGCCATCTTCGCCGGGGCGCTTTTCTTCGCTCTCTTGCTGGGGGTAATGGCCTCCTTCTTCATTGAGAGAAGGAACATAACTCACGGGTTCATGAATCAGGAGCAGATAAAGTCAATCCTTGGTGTCAAGGTGCTAGGAGCGGTGCCGGAGTTGGAGTCGCTGGATATATTGGACATCTCCCCGGAGGAATGCGTCATGTCGCAGCCTTATTCGCCATATTCAGAGGCCATTCGGTCCATATCGATGTCGTTGTACATAAACTCTGCGGAGCGGAGTGAAAAAACCTACCTTTTCACTTCATCGCTGCCGGAAGAGGGGAAAACGGCCCTGTCCATATCTCTTGCCCGGTCATGCGCCATGGACTCCCACAAGGTCCTGCATATTGATTTCGATCTCCGCAAGCCGAAAGTGCAATCCCGGATAGGGGCAAAGACCAAATACGGCATACTGGACGTGCTGGATAATAGATGCAAGATCAACGAGGCGATAATAAAGGACAAGTCCGGCGCCCACTTTATGACCAGCGGCGCCAGGAGACAAAGCAAGCCAACCTCCCTTAAGGTGGAGCAGATAAAGAAAATGCTGGATAACCTGGCCAAGTATTACGACTTGATTCTGCTCGACTCGGCGCCCGTCCTGCCGGTGGGGGACAGCAGATCGCTGGTCAAATGCGTGGATTCGGTGATATACCTGGCCAAGTGGAAGGAGACCAAGCGCGAGGCGGTGCAAAGCGGGGTGCAGATTCTGCTGGATCATAATGCGAAGATTCACGGACTGGTGCTCACATCGCTGGATGTAAGGGAAAACAGCCGGTATTACGGCTACAAGAGCTCCTACTATTACTACGGCGACGCCTACACTCATAGCTATAGCTGACAACGGCCGGGCAGGATGGGCCATGGAAATGGAAAAGGATTACACAGATACCTCCCTCTGATTTTCGGGATGGCGCTGGCCTTCTACTCCGCGCCAATGCTCATCGAAAGCTTCTTGTTGCTGCCAGGCGGATCAACTCTGGCCAGCCTGGAGAGCGGCAATCAGGCGCGCCCCGAACAACTGGAGATCCTGGCGCGCACCCGTGAAATGGCGTCTTCGGTCAATGAATCGGGTAGCTCGTGGAGCCAGCTGTCCCTTGCTCTTGCGCACCGGGCGAATTTATACGAACCTGGCTCCGCCGAACAAACCGCGATACTGGAGCGCGCCAGAGCGGCCCAGGGAAAAGGAATCAGGCTGCAGCCGGCTAATCCCCACAGCTGGTTGAGGCTGGCATATATCAACCTGCGGCTGGCCGCCCCCGAAAAAGCCTCTGCCGCGTTGTATATGTCATACCAGACCGGTCCCTATGAAATACATCTGGCGGAGTATCGGCTCACCATGAGCTCCGGAATGTGGAGACAACTGGATAGCTGGGCCATGATGGCGGTTTACGACGAGGTCAGGCTGCTCCACTATCAAAAGCCTGGATCGCTAAAGTTCATGATGGAAAATGACGACAATGTAAGCTATATAGCGCGGCAAGCCTTATAGAAGAGTGGAGAGCCGGTATGAGCGGCGTGGGAAAATTGAGGGCCTCCCATATTCATTAGACATGAGCCGAGACCCTGGCCCGGCTCGAACCAAAGGATCGCGAGCATGCCGCCCCGGCGATAGCCGCGAATGTCACGGCAACGGCTGGGATTTGCATTGAAAAATCGAATATGGAATGAAATCCCACCAAGATCAACGCCGCCAGGCCCGCTGCGGAGTATGGTCTTCCACTATGGCTTCTTTTCATGCCCCGGACGCAGATGAGCAGGATGGCGGCGATCGACGCAAATAGGGAAAAAGAAGCCGGGATTCCCAATTCCATGGCGGACTCCAGATAAACGTTGTGCGCCGTATCAAGCTGCTGAAATAGTCCGATATTCTTATACCGCTTGATTGCGTGGCTGTATGCTCCATGTCCGATGCCGGACCAGGGCCGATGGGCTATACCTTCCTTCGTGGCCTCGTAAAGGGCGAACCGGAATTCACCACTCTCCTCCAGGCGCTCCATCCGCTTTTCAAAAGTATATCCGCTGATCGTGTATACCATCGCCGTCATGGCCAACAGAGCCATGGCCAAACCTACCCTGATGGACTTCGCTCTTCGGAAAATGAAAACGAACATGGCCATGTACACCGCCACCGCTAAAAGAGTGAACACCAGCCCCGCCCGCGAATGGCTCAACACAAGCCCGCTAATCAAGATTACAAACGCCAGCAGACCAGGGACGATATAGGAGGCAAGATTGCTAGTTTCCTCGGAGGATATACGACCAGAGTCGCCGGTGGCGCTGAGTGTTCGCGGGATTTTATCCGCCATTACGGCCAGCAGGCAGATAAGGCCCAGCCCGGCGTAGGTGGCGTAATGATTGTGGTTTATGAACGTGGACACCACATGATCAGCGGATGGAGCCGCAAAATCATCCAGGTTGTACCAGAGAATCCGCCTGGCGCCGGTCCAAAAAACAGTGACTCCATACAGCGAATACATCGCCGCTCCCGCCGCGATCCAAAAAAACAGCCGCCTGGTCCGGCGGCGGGAATGGCACAACTGCAAAGAAAGAAAAAACACAGCTCCATATGAAGCCAGCTTCATCAGGGCGGTTTTGGTGGAGCCAGGGTCCAAGCTAAGCCTCGGGTCCACCGATCCTCCCAGGGCTGCGGCAGTCTGGTTCCACAACGGGTCTGCCCTGTCGATAGGGATGGGAAGGTAAGCCTGAACGAAAGACCAGGCCAGGGTGAGCATGAAAGGCGCCACGATCCATTTTATTCCGCCTATGGGAATGAACTCCCTATGCGAATTACGGAGAAGTAGCAACCCCCACCACATGGTCAAAATCCCCACCGCAAAAGCAAGAAGGGACCAGGACCATGGCCTGTTGGAGCCAAAGGGAAGAGGGGACAGCAAAAGCAACACCACCAGGAATCGGAAGATCGTCTCCTCCCGGCGGAGGTGGTGGCCTATTCGAAGACGCATGGGCACCCACATCCCAGCGATATCGGTTGAACAGCTTCCATCATTTCAGAAAAACAGCGGCTCCCCATAATGCAAAGAAACGGTACAGGAGACCGGATCAGCATATCATCAACCTCCATGATTTGCCATAATGTAGGGGACAGCGGGCAAAGAATGAAATGTACTTACAAAGGAAAAGTGATTAGCCGGGATGATTAAGACTATATTAATGGCATTGGGGATTGTGATGATTTTTGAGGGGATCCCCTATTTCGCCGTTCCGGAAAGGTTGAAGGCTATGATGGCGCAAATCCTGGAAATGGAGAACTCCACATTGCGGGTGATAGGGTTCATGATGATGATGGGGGGGCTGGCGCTGCTGGGCCTGAGCAGGATATGATCCAGGCCACCGTTTTACTGACTAGCCTTCCACTGGTGGTGTTGGCGCTGGCGCTGCTGGCCCTATACACGATCAGGTGGTACGATCTGTCGGTAAAGGGCTTCGATCCCGCCCGCTCCTGGGCCAATGCGCTAGGCGAGCATTTCTGGCGTCCGGTCCGGGCCTTTGTGGCGGAGTTTCTCTACTGTTTGGTAAACGGATTCTTTTTAATCCTGGGTTTAGTTTTACGTCTTTTTGGCAGGAGGAGTTCCATTCCATCTGGCAAAAACGCGGTCCAGGGAGCGCCATTGGTGGTGCTGATCCATGGGCTGATGAGCACAGGCGTGAACATGTGGATAATGAAACTGCGGCTGAAACTGCGCGGAATTCGCAATATCGCGGTGTATGATTATGAGTCGACCAAAGGACCCCTGGAACTGCAACGTGACAAGCTGCGCGATTTTCTGGCGACAGCCCATCAGCAGACCGGCGCCGAGGGAGTGGCGTTTATAGCCCACAGCATGGGTGGAGTGATCGCCCACGACTACGCTTGCCAGTATGGCGCCGCATGGGGAGGGACTCTGGCGTTAGTCACAACAGGTTCGCCGTTACGTGGGAGCCGCGTTGCGGCCCTGGGGCTCTCCGCCTCCGCCAGGGCGCTCCATCCGGAGAATTCCTATTTTGCGACAGCCGCCGCTCGTCGGCCACAGGCCCCCTTCGTCTGCATCGGCTCCATGTATGACGAACTGGTGATTCCATACACAAACTCCGCCCACCCCCTGGCGGATCGCTTTGAACTGGTGGATAATTGCGGTCACGCAGGCCTGATATATAGCGGCCAGGCCTTTGGCCATGTTATGGAGGCGCTCCGGCAGGCGCTTCCGGATGAGGCGGGCTCCGAGTCCGGGGCTGATCAGGTCAGCTTGCCTGGCCATCCTCAATCTGGGAAAATATAGGTACACAAATCTAAAAGGAACGCGCGATGTTTGGAATCGGATTCACTGAAATGATGGTCATTCTGGTGGTGGCCCTGGTGGTGCTGGGCCCGTCGAGGTTGCCGGAGATAGCCAGAAGCCTCGGAAAGGGTTACGCCGAGTTGATACGATCCATGCGAGATGTCCGCGCGGAAGTGGACAAGGCCTCCATGAGCCTGGACGATGAGCGGAAAATCTTCCAGAACCCGGCGAAGATGGTGGAAAACATAATGGAAACCACCTTCCCCGAATCCAAGAAGCCGGATGAGGATAGAAAACCGGAGGATGGCGAAAACAGCGCCAAAAGCTGATAGTTGATAGGATACCTGAATCGTTTTCCCAGCCTGTTAATCATCACAT
>JAOUNV010000526.1 GCA_029880775.1 Nitrospinota bacterium
CATGGCAAAGCTGAACGAGGCAGGCTACGGCCGCGAGGGTAGCGGGCTGGAGATGGATATTGTTTCAAACCCATCGGGGGCGTTTCTTCCGTCAAACCAGGAGAAGCTGGAATGGAAGTTTCGGGCGGACCTGGAAAGGAAGCATGGCCTGGTGTTCAACAGTCTGTATACCTTTACGAATGTTCCCCTGGGAAGGTTTCAAAACTGGCTGGTGGCTTCCGGAAACTATGAAAATTATTTTAGGGAGATAAAGGAAAGCTTTAATCCATGCGCAATCGAGGGGCTTATGTGCCGGAGCTTGCTTTCCGTCGGATGGGACGGGAGACTTTACGACTGTGATTTCAATCAAGCCGCAGGGCTTCCCCTGGGAGGGAAGGAAACCCATATAACAAGCCTTGAGGGCCCGCCTGAAAAGGGTTCTTCCATCGCCACTGGGGAGCATTGCTTTAGTTGCGCTGCGGGAAGCGGCTTCACGTGAGGAGGCGCAATAGTGTCCTGAGTGTCAGGCGCAAGTTAAACGTTCATGGGCCCGGCTGGGGCAAAGCGTCTTCGTATACCTTTTTCACCACATCCCGGATCATTTTCATGTCGAAAGGTTTTTGCAAAAAGCCGGAGGCGCCTTTCCCTTCCAAAAGCTGGTCTACTTCGCTTTTATCGTAACCACTGCTGATTATGATGTGTACGACCTTATCGATCTCCCTTATCGCTGTGAGGCATTCCAACCCGTCCATCTGAGGCATGGTCAGGTCCAGAAGGATAAGTGAGATTTCGTCATGCTTTTCCTTGAAGATGCCCAGTGCTTCTATTCCGTTTACGGCGGAAATGGCGGTGAACCCCATAAGCTCGAACATTTTAACGGCCACATTTCTGACGACCTCCTCGTCGTCGACCACAAGGGCAAGGCCGGAGGCTGGGTGCGGTTCCTGCACTTCGGCGGACGCCGAGGGCGTTTCGATTTTCGGCGCCGAGGCGCAAGGAAACAGGATGTTGAAAGTGGTTCCTCTTCCCACCTGGCTTTCCACTTTTATGGCCGCCTTATGTTTCCTGATGATTCCAAGGATGGCCGAAAGCCCCAGGCCCCTACCCTTGAATTTGGTGGTGAAAAAGGGGTCGAAGATCTTGCTTATGGAATCGCTGTCCATACCTGCGCCGGTGTCGCTAACTTTCATGGAGACATAGAGCCCTTCCTTCATATCCTCCTTCAAGTAGGTGTTCCTAAGGCATTGAGAGTCGCATTCAGAGCTAGATGTGGATATTGAGATGGCTCCCTGGCCGCCGCCTATCGCCTCTGATGCGTTAATGGCGAGGTTCAGGATAACCTGGCGGACCTGGACAACGTCCGCCATAATAAGAGGCAGGCCCTCCTCCAGGTGGAACTCCACGCTCACCTTCTTCGAAGTGGATCTTTCAATCAGATAAGACATTTCTTTCAAGATGTCGTTCAGGTTGATGGGGGAAATGCGAATCTTGCCCCTTCCTGAATATACAAGCATCTGATGGGAGAGCTCAGCGGCCTGCCGGGCGGCATTTTTTATTTCAGCGATTCTGCCGTAGGAAGCGGAGCCTGCTTCAAGCTCCTCCATTACAAGGTCACAGTCTCCAACGATAGCCGTCAAAAGGTTGTTAAAATCGTGGGCGATGCCGCCGGACAAAAGGCCCAGGCTTTCCAGCTTCTGAGTCTGCTGGATTTTCAGGTCCAGCCTGCTTCTCTCCCTTTCTGTCTCCTCTCTTTCAATTTCAGAGCTTATTCTGCCGGCGAAAGTTTTCATTATGGATATATTCAGATCGGAGGAGTCAAATTGCTTGCTATCCATAACCCCCATATGGCCGAGGAACTTTCCGCGGGAGTCGAACAAGGGTATGGCGGCGTAGCTTTCGATGTTGTTGATTGAAAGCCATTCATCCTTGGGGAAAGTCTGTGCCACATTTCCCGAAAAGCAGACAAACCTTTTTTCGCTTATAAGGATTTCGCAAGGGGTGCCTTCATAGCCATATTGGAAGTTTGGCAAGATCTCATCTACTTTGCAGAATATCACCGTTTCCAGGATCTTCTCCTCATGGCCGGCGATAACGGAGATAAAGGAATAACCCACACCCAGAAGCCGGTTGAGGCTTTTGGCGATGGTCTTGAAAAAATCCTCCCCGGTGGTTTTGGATGTGTCCTTGATAAGCTGCTTCAGGGCCATCTCCGCTTTCTTCCGCTCGGTGACATCCCTGAAGCAG
>JAOUNV010000527.1 GCA_029880775.1 Nitrospinota bacterium
GGTTTGCCGTTGAAGGTTTAGAGGCTTGGAGATTTCCCCGCGCCCCAAAACCTTCAACGGCAAACCGGGCTTCGCGGCGCCCTTTTCCACCAGAGCCTGGGCGGTAATCTCACCCTCCAAATCAAGGCTCGCGATGGTGTCAAGATTGACGGCGCAATATTCTTTTCTGAAAATATTGTTAAACCCGCGCTTGGGAAGCCGCCTGATTATCGGCATCTGGCCCCCCTCGTAACGGGGATGTCTTTTGCCGCCAGACCTGGCGTTTTGCCCTTTGTTTCCCTTGCCGGCGGTTGTACCCTGCCCGGAGCCGCTGCCCCGGCCAACGATTTTCCGTTTACGGCGGGAGTTTTTGGCCGGCTTGAGTTCATGTATCTTCATATCTGGTTTCCTGTATGCTTATCAGCCGCCGTGCGACCGGAGCTTCAGGATCTCCTCTGGATTCTGAAGCTGCTTGAGTCCTTCCATGGTGGCAAGGGCCATATTCACCTGGTTGCTGGTGCCAAGGCTCTTGGTGAGAATGTCCCTAACTCCGGCCACTTCCATTATCGCCCTCACGGCGCCGCCGGCGATTACGCCGGTTCCCCTGGAAGCGGGCTTCAACAAAACCTTCCCGGCCCCGAACTCTCCTAAAACCTGGAAAGGGATGGAGCCATCCTGAAGGTAGACTTTGCTCATGTTCTTCTTCGCCTTGGCCACCGCCTTGCGGAAAGCCTCGGGAACCTCGTTGGCCTTGCCCATACCAAGGCCCACGTTGCCATGCTTGTCGCCGACGGCCATCAGTGCGGAAAACGAAAAACGCCGTCCGCCCTTCACCACCTTGGCCACGCGGTTGAGATAGACGAGCTTCTCAACAATCTCCCGCTCGCCGGAGTTCCCCTGATCAGCTGAAAAATCCTTGCCCTTGGGCCTGTTTTGCTTCACAACACTATTCCTTTTTCCCGCATGGCGTCGGCAAAGGCCTTCACCTTGCCATGATACAGTTTACCGTTCCTGTCGAACACCGCAGCGCCAACGCCGGCCTGTTTCATCTTCTCCGCAAGAGCCCCGCCCAACACGCGGGCGGAATCAGCGTTCTTGCCCTTTACCTGGCTTGCCTTGCCAAGGGAGGTGATGGAAGCCAAAGTCTTCCCGGAATCATCGTCGATCACCTGGGCCGCGATATGCCTGTTAGTGAAACTCACGTTCACCCGGGGCCTTGCGGCTGACCCGCGGATCTTCTTTCGTATCCGCGCTCTCCTTGCCAAAAGCCTCTTTTTGGCCTGCAACAACCTTTTCATATTATCAACACCTATTTAACAGCGGTTTTCCCGGCCTTGCGTTTGATCCGCTCGCCGCTGTATCGAATTCCCTTGCCCTTGTAAGGCTCTGGCTTCCTTAACTTCCGTATATCCGCGGCCACCTGGCCAACGCGCTGCAGGTCTATCCCCTGCACCAAGACCTCTGTCTTTTTAGGCGCCGAAAGCGTAATCCCCTCCGGCGGGTCTACCACAATCGAGTGGGAGTACCCCAGGGCGAACTCCAGGCTCTTTCCCTTCTGGGCCGCCTGATAGCCAACGCCCTCGATAAGCAGCGTCTTGGAAAATCCGGAGCTCACTCCCGTGACCATATTGTTGATCAGCGAGCGTGTGAGCCCATGGAGCGACCTGCTCTTCTTTGAGTCATCGGGCCGCGAAACGGCCACCTGGCCTCCATCCAAATCTATCTTCATGCTAGGGTCAAACACTCTTTCAAGCTGGCCCAGCTTCCCTTTCACTGAAATCCTGGCCCCATCCACCTTCACTTCCACTCCGGAAGGGATGACCACCGGCTGCCTACCTATCCTGGACATAACCGCCTACCATATCCTGCAAAGGACCTCGCCGCCAACGTTGGCCTCCCTGGCCTCCGCATCGGTCAAAATCCCTTTGTTCGTAGAAACTATCGCCGCCCCGGTGCCGCTGAGGACGGGCGCAAGATCCTTGGCGTTGGTGTAAACCCGCCTGCCAGGCTTGGAAACCCTCTCCACACCGCGTATGGCCGGGCGGCCATCCTTATACTTAAGCTTTATGGCTATCACATCCTGGGGCTCCTTTTTTATCACCTTGAAAGCCCGGATATACCCATGCTCGGCCAGCAAGGCGGCTATCTCCGCCTTTATCCCGGACGCGGGCATCGACAAAGTGTCGTGATTGGCTCTTTGCGCGTTCCTGATGCGCGTCAACATATCCGCTATCGGATCG
>JAOUNV010000100.1 GCA_029880775.1 Nitrospinota bacterium
GAGCAGATAGTCACCGGCGTCAAGAAGATGAGCGACCTGATCGGTGAAATCGCCGAAGCCTCCAACGAACAGGCCCAGGGTGTGGATCAGGTGAACTCCGCCATCGCCCAGATGGACAAGGTTACCCAGCAAAACGCAGCCAACGCAGAAGAAGCCGCCGCAGCCGGCGAAGAGCTCAACGCCCAGGCGGACAAGCTCAACGACATGGTGGTGGATCTGACCAAAATCATAGAGGGCACATCCGAGAAGGATGTGGAGCAGCGCTCCAGAGCGCATACGGCGCCCAAGATGCTGACAGGTGGAAAGAAAGGCGGCAAAAGGCCTGCGCCAGCGGCCAGAAAAGCGGCAATGCGCAAGGCGCCTCCGAAAGCGGCGCGCAAGGAGGAGCCCCCCGCACCCAGGCAGGCGCCACCGCCACCCCGCAAGAGGGACAAAACTCCAGAGGAGACCATACCCCTGGAAGACGATATGGACGGGTTTTAGCCCTCAATAAACATCGTTGGCCGCGCGCTGGAAACTGTTGATCGGATCACCCTCCCCTTTGCCCCCTCCTGTCGTAGGGAGGAGGTTTCTTTTGTCACGACAGTGCGTACGTGGCCACGTATGGGCGCCTGCGCTATACTGATTCCATGGAAAACGAATTCAAGCTAGTCTCCCCCTTCACGCCCAAGGGAGATCAGCCGGAGGCGATCCGCCAACTTACCCAGGGACTGGAGGATGGATTGGCGAGCCAGGTGCTGCTGGGGGTCACCGGGTCTGGCAAGACCTTCACCATGGCAAACGTCATACAGCGGGTCCAGCGGCCTGCCTTGATCATCGCCCACAACAAGACCCTGGCGGCGCAGCTTTACTCTGAATTCAAGGCGTTCTTTCCGGAAAATGCGGTGGAGTATTTCGTCAGCTATTACGACTACTATCAGCCGGAGGCCTATCTGCCATCCACAGGGACGTATATAGAGAAAGATTCTTCCATAAACGAAGAAATCGATAAAATGCGCCACAGCGCCACCCGTTCGCTGTTCGAGCGCCGCGATGTCATCATCGTCTCCTCTGTCTCCTGCATATACGGGCTCGGCTCGCCGGAGGCGTATTTCGACATGAAGGTGCGGGTTCAGGTCGGCCAGGAGCTGGAGCGCGACGCGCTTTTGGAAGCGCTGGTGGGAATCCGCTATGACCGCAACAACGTCGATTTTTCCAGGGGGACGTTTCGGGTAAACGGCGATGTGGTGGAGGTGCTCCCCATATACGAGACCGACTCGGCGATCAGGATCGAGTTTTTCGGTGATGAGGTAGACTCTATCACTCGGGTGGACCCGCTCACCGGACGCAAGCTGGAGAAGCTGGATGCGGTAAACATCTACCCCGGCTCCCACTACGTCACCCCGCCAGAGCTGATGGAAAAGGCGCTGGTGGAGATCCATAGCGAAATGGAAACGGCCCACGAAGACTTTCTGGATCAGGAGAAATACGTGGAGGCCCAGCGTATCCGGGAGCGAACCTTGTCGGATATCGAGATGATCAAGGCCATCGGCTATTGCAACGGGATAGAAAACTATTCACGGGTAATTACTGGCCGCGCCCCCGGCTCGGCGCCTCCAACCCTGATGGAATACTTCCCCGAGGACGCATTGATAGTCATCGACGAAAGCCATCAGACCGTGCCCCAGATAGGCGCTATGCTCAAGGGGGACCGAAGCCGTAAAGGCACTCTTATCGGCCACGGGTTCCGGCTCCCCTCGGCTTTTGATAACCGACCGCTCTCCTTTGAGGAGTTTGAAAACCACGCAAACCAGGTGATATATGTCTCCGCCACTCCCGCCAAATATGAACTGCAGCAGGCTGGAGGAGTGGTGGTGGAGCAGGTGGCGCGCCCCACGGGGCTGGTGGACCCGCCTGTGGAGGTGCGACCGGCGGCAAACCAGGTGGATGATCTTCTGGAGGAGATCCGAAAAAGAACTCAGATGGGGCACCGGGCGCTGGTGAGCGCCATGACCAAGCGCCAGGCGGAGGACCTGACCGACTATATGCAGGGGCTTTCCGTCCGAGCACGATATCTGCACTCGGATATCGTCACCTTGGAGAGGATGGCGATAATCAACGAGCTTCGGGAGGGCGCGTTCGACGTGCTGATCGGCATAAACCTTTTGCGCGAAGGGCTGGATATCCCTGAGGTGGGGCTGGTGGCCATCCTGAACGCGGACATGGAAGGGTTTTTGCGCAGCGAGACTTCGCTGATCCAGACATCGGGCCGGGCCGCGCGCAACGCGGAAGGACTGGTGATCCTGTACGCCGACAAGGTAACCAGCTCCATGCAAAGAGCCCTGGGGGAGATGGACCGTCGGCGCAAATTGCAGACCGAATACAACAAGCTCCATGGAATCACCCCCATCAGCGTTAGCAAGGGGATTTCCAACGCGTTGGCCTTCGCCCTGGGAAAAGAGGGAAAGGAGGAGAAGGACGAGTTTACCTCCCTGGCTGGGGACCGGGTCGACCAGCTGATCGGCGAATACGAAACCAGGATGAAACAGGCCGCCGGGGATCTTGATTTCGAGTCCGCCGCCGATTGGCGCGACAAAATAAAGAAACTGCGGCGGCTGAAGATGATATAGATTACAATTAAACATCAGTTTGTTTCTAAGGTGCGCATGAAATCTGGGTGGTTGTTTATTTGCCTTGCAGTGGTTTTCTTCACCACGCCAATGCTCTCCCTCGCGGCGGGCGCCTCCGGCTCTGTCCCCAGCGTGGTTCTGTCCGGAGAGCAGGGGAGATACGATTTGGGATATTCCACGAGTGTCCTGGAGGATAAACAGCGCAAGTGGACCATAGACGACATCCGGTCGCAGGAAATCGGCGCCATGTTCACTCCCCTGAAAAAACAGGTCCCCAGTTTCGGATTCAGCTCCAGCGCATATTGGTATCGAGTAGAGATATACAACTCCTACCGGCATGTCTTCAACGGGATACTGGAGGAGGAGATCGCCTGGATAGACTCGATCGATATATACATAGTCAAGCCAAACGGAGGCTACACAGTCATGCTCTCCGGGGAGTTGCGCTCCGGGGAGAAGGCCGGTGTGAGGCACAGGTCTCACCTTTTCGATATTTCCTTCTACCCCGGCGAAATAAAAACCATGTATATCAGGGTGGAGACCAAGGACACATTCGTCACCCCGTTCACCCTGTGGAGTGTAAAAGCCTTTGCCGCGGCGGACGCATGGCGCGCTTATTATTTCGGCGCCCTTTTCGGCGCCATCGCGCTCATGTTTCTATACAACCTGGTTCTATACACGTTCACCCGTGACAACAACTATCTTTATTACGTCACATACCTTTTTACAGGGTTTATTTTCGCCTTCTCCTACAACGGCTTTTCCCGAATGTTACTGTGGCCCGGCTCGCCAATGTTCGCGGACACCATCGTCAACGTCCTCAGTTTCGCTTTCCAGATGACTGCGACATTGTTCACCAGGAAGTTTTTGCAGACCCAGGAAACCATGCCCCGGGCGGATAGGCTGTTGCGGGGGATGGTGTGGATGTATCTGGCCATGATCGTTATTCGTGGCGCGGGAGTGGCGGCGCACGAAATGAACCACATGGCGGTGCTGACGCTGCAGATGTATATGCCGGTGTTGGCAGCCATAGGATTTGTATCTTTCAGAAGCGGCAACCGCGCAGCCAGGTTTTTCCTGGTGGCATGGCTGACCTCTACCCTGGGGATGGTAATCGGGGCCTCCACCGTGATGGGGCTGGTACGCTACAGCTTTTTGGGAATGCACGCAGGCGAAATGGGCGTGATGCTGGACATGGCGCTGCTGGCGGTGGCGCTGGCGGACCGGATAAACATCCTGAACCGGCAGAAGCATGAGGCGGAACAACTGGTCAGACAGACCATGGAACAGGCCAGGGACACCCTGGAGATGAAGGTGGCCGAACGAACGGTAGAGCTGAAACAGGCCAAGGATAAGGCGGAAGCAGCCACCCGGCTAAAAGATAATTTCATGAGCCTGATCTCCCACGATCTGCGCAGCCCGGTGGGGGCCATATCTGGTTTGCTCAGCCGGGCCATCAGCCTGCCAACCACGGAACAGGAGAAAAAAAAGGACTTTACACAAAGGGCGCAAAGCTCCGCCGAGCGCATGCTGCGCATGCTCGACCATCTGTTAAACATGTCCCGGCTGAAAACCGGCACGCTGGTTCCCATTAAGGCCATCTTCGACCCAAAAATCCTGGCCGAAGAACTGAAAGAGGATTTGCTTATTCTCGCCACCCAGAAGGAAGTGTCCATCACAAACGATATTCCCGATGGGGTGAGCCTGATGGCGGACAGAAACCTGGTGAATGAGGCGCTGCAGAACCTGCTCACCAATTCCATAAAATTTTGCCGACGCGGTGGATCTGTGACAATGTTCCTGAGCCAAGCGGACCCAGTGGTCATAGGTGTCCGGGACACGGGCATGGGGACCAACTACCCAATAGAGAATCTGTTCCGTCATGATGTAAAAACGTCCACCCCCGGCACCGCTGGCGAGCGGGGAGTGGGGCTGGGGCTACCCTATTGCCAGGATATCATGGAGGCCCACAACGGCAGGATAGAGGCGACTTCCACACCTGGCGCCGGTAGCGAGTTTTTACTCAGGTTCCCCCGGCGAGGGCACACAGTGATGCTGGTGGACGACCAGGAAGCCCACCGAAGCATGATGAAAGAGGCGATCCTGAGTGTGGGTGAAGCAGATTTCGTGGAGGCAAACAACGGACTGGAAGCGATGGATATTCTGAAGTTGGGAGCGCCGGACCTGATCGTGACCGATGTAGTGATGCCGGAGATGGGGGGGATAGAGCTTCTGGAAAAGATCCTGGAGAAACCGGAACTAAAAAACGTGCCGGTGATCATGGCCACAGCCAATTCCAGCTCGGAGGAAAAAGAGCGGGGCATGCGCGAGCAAGCGGCTTCCATGGGTGTGGCGGGGTTTATAACAAAACCGATCCAGAGCCAGGAGTTCGCCCAACTGGTCAAATCCCTGGGTGTGCTGGATCACACAGATAAAGTTTGACACCCCGCTCACATCTTAAACGACAGGTGGATCGTAAAGTCTGGCGCCGTCTGGTTCACGTTTTCAGATAGAGCCATGGCCAGCGTCCCGCCCTGGGTCAGCTTCTTGAACCCGATCGTGGAGTCAAACCATGGCTTGGAGAAGAAGTCCCCCTGATCCCCGGACATCGGCGAGGATGTGCCGGTGAGCTGCGCCAGGAAGGCCCAGCCATCCCATAAGGTCCATTCGAACCCTAAAAACCCGCTGAACATGGGAATAAGCTCAGTTTCTCCATCCAGCCCTTTCATCCCACCAGGGACGTAGGCCCCCAGCATCAAGTACACACCCAGCCCTGTATATTCCCCAGTGGTCAGGACCCTTGCTCCATACTCCCATAAGCCCGATCCCGCGCCGACATCTGTTTTCCCCGTGGGTGGTTGCGCGAAGGCCTGCCAGGAGAGCAGGTAGGGGCCATCCCTGTAGGCTTCCCCTTTAAGCCACAAGGTTATATCCCCCAGGTCGGTCCTGCCATCCCGCCCCAGGTAGAAGATCTTCTGTCCCCTGTACAGCTTGTCCACATAGAAATCGTCAGGAAAGTGATCCTGGTAATCATACCCCTCCACGCCAATGGTGGAGTGATATGTCCTGACAAAGGAATCCATAAACCCGGATGACGACATGAAAAATGGGATTTCGGCGCCCACCTCCATCTTCAGGCCTGGCAACGCCGCTCGAAGGGAAAAGTCGTATTCGGTCATCTCCTTGTCCATGTGGATGTACCACTCGTTGTTGGCGCCCATGATAAAAATGCTAGAGTGGTTCACGGCGATTTCCCAGGTGAATTCCTCCGCCACAGCCGCCTCCTCCGGCGGAGGATTGAGCAGGTTGACGAATATCGGGTGATGATTTCGCGAACGAATGGGTGATGACAGAGGCTGCCCGTCATCCGCCAGCGCTTGAGGGGATGGAAAGGCTAATATCAACGCCCCCAGGGCCAAGCCGGGGAGGACCCTATTCATCACCGTCGGCCCGCGCTCCTATATTTCTTCGGCGAAGGTTTCCCGCCCACGCTCAAACTGGCGAACACCCAGGATCATGCAAAGCGCCCCCACCACCGTCACCATGGATATGGCGAAAAGATCAGGCGTTTTCCCGGAAATAAAAATATCCTGGTATCCCACAGCCAGGATCGCCATGGGATTGAGGTTGAAGGTGAACCGCCATTCCGGCGGAATGGAGGATATGGGATAAATGATGGGGCAAAGAAAAAACCAGAGGAGCACGATGTTGGCCAATACATGCTGCACATCGCGGAAACGCACATTGATGGAGGCCACGAAATATACAAGGCCCATGGTAAAAAGAAGCTGAGCGATCATGAGCACCGGCAGCCAGAGAAGCGCCAGGGTGAAATCAACGCCATACCAAACCATGAAGCCGAACAGAAGCGGCAGGCTGAATATGTAATTGAAGAGGTTCGATATGATCTTGACCATGGGCAGGATTTCCGCCGGAAACATCGACTTGGTGATCAATGAGCCAGCGCCTGTTATGGAGTTCACCCCATCCATAAGCGAGCTGGCGAACCAGGTCCAGGGCAACAGCCCGGCGAACATGAATACGGTGTAGTTCTCCACCTTGATCCTCATGTACACGGAAAACACCAGGGCATAGACCGACAGAAGGAGCAGCGGATTTAAAAAAGTCCACGCCATCCCCATCACCGACCCGCGATACCTGGCTTTAAGATCCTTTGCCACCAGGCTGGTTATCAACTCCCTGTATTTATACAGTACGGAAAAATTCTCTGTTAATTCTTTCATCAGGAAAACTCCACTACTTCGCCGATTAGCCGACGCCGTCTGATGATTATAGAGAATGACAAGGTCTCGTTCAACAACGTCATTTCAAAACTCTGCTTCCCCGATTCCGCAAAAACGCCAAAACGTATACAATAAAGCGCTTCCCAAG
>JAOUNV010000101.1 GCA_029880775.1 Nitrospinota bacterium
TGTCACCGGCGCCCAGCCTAGTTCCTTTATCGGCTTTTCTATGACAAGCGTAGCGCCGGCTATCAGTAGCGCGGCCAGCGTCAGCAGGGCCACTCCCTCCGCCTCGCCGTGGAATCCGCCCCGGGAGGCGCTGATCCATCCCACGCCGATGAACCCCGCCACCAGCGCGGGAACCTGGCCCCCCACAAAACGCTTCCGCCCCATGGCGCGGGCTACCACCGCGATGAAAAGGACATTGGACACCACAATGATGGACGCCAGCGCGGGAGTCACCAGCCTGGAGCCTTGCAGGATTAATGTGAGAATCACAGGTCCGGAGGCGCCATTGAGCAGCATGGCCACCCAATGGCCGACGGACGGCTTTCTTTTTGCCCCTCCCCGAAGGAAGATGAAAAGAGTCAGCCATGTGAAAAACGAGGCCTGGACCACGAACGTCATCATACCAGCGCTCGGATCGATTCCGGATAAAGGGTTCACTCCCGCTGGCGGGTTCACTCCCGCTGGCGGGTTCACTCCCGCTAGCGGGTTCACTCCCTCTGGTGGGTCTACGTAGCGCGCCCAGACGTAATTCAATCCATACAGCGCGCTGGCCAGCGTCAGGGCGGCCGTCATCGCCAAGTGAGATCTGTCACTTTTCTTCATTACCTCAGGGTAGCATGACGGAGGAAAGGCAAGTTACGAATTCTCCTCGCTGACGAAACTGAAAGCAGAGAAGGCTGCTGCAGCTCCGGACAATTATTGAACCTGTCCGGTCAACCATCCCGTCATTTACCTTTTTCGAAAAATAGCCAATAATACCTCCATGACCATAACAAAGGAGGCTACATGATGAGCGGCGGCGATCACGGCGAACATGTGAACAAACAACGCGACGACTGGAACGCCGTGGCGGACGCTTGGGAAAGATACGATAGCTGGCTGTCGGACAACTTCGCTTCCTTTGACAAGGCGTTGATCGAGCGCGCCGGGATAAGGCCGGGCCACAAGACTCTGGACCTGGGGAGCGGAACGGGCAATCCCGCCCTGGCGGCGGCCAGAATGGTCGGCCCCCAGGGGAGCGTGGTGGGGGTGGATGTGGCGGATAAGATGCTGGATGTGGCCCGGCGTAGGGCCCAGACGATGGGGATCGACAATGTGGAGTTCCATGTGTGTCACGCCGGGGCCATCCCATTTGCGGATGATAGCTTCGACGCCGCCACCAGCCGCTTTTGCCTGATGTTTCTGCCAGATGTGGCGGCAGCGCTGGGAGGTGTCCATCGCGCGTTAAAGCCGGGCGCCAGATTCACAGCCGCTGTGTGGAGCGCCCCGGACAAAAACCTCTCTTTCACCCTGGCGATGAAGGTGTTGCAGAATTTCGCCGATGCGCCTTCACCCGATCCTTCGGCCCCCGGCCCATTCAGCCTGGGAGCGCCGGGTAAGCTGAAAGGCTATATGGAGGAGGCCGGATTCACTGACGCCATAGAGGAGGCGATTCCGGTGGAAATGAGTTTTCCTTCCGTAGAGTTCTACATCTCGAACATGAAGGAGATGGCCGCTCCGGTGCGCGCCATTCTGGAACAGATGGACGAACAATCCCGAGCCCGCGCCATGGACGCCATCGTGGAGGAGGTGAAGAAATTTGAGACACCAGACGGCGCCATCAGATTCAACAGCGAGGCGATGATCGTCTCCGGAATGAAGGCCTCGGCGTAATCAGTCGGCAGCGGGGCGGATTCCGCCGAAGAGGGCAGGCTTGCCCGGACAGAGGTGAGGAAAAACCTGGCCTGTTCCTCGTCGGTCCAGGGGCTCACATGGTTATTTCCTAAAATCCATATGGTCGCAGTTCCGCCGGATGGGTCAGGGTGAACTCCATCCTCACCTTCTCTTTCCTGCCTGGGCGCATGTCCAGCTTCCAGGTAACGATATTACGCTCATCCTTTTTATCCGGCTTCGGGCTTAACGCCACATCCTCCAGGGTCAGCCGCTCATCTCTGGAAAGCGGCAGCCGATCTGTCACTTCCACTATCTCCCGGGTTTTCCTGAAGTTTTGTATCGTGGTTTCATAAATCAACCTGGAGGTCTTGGATGTGGATATCAGCCCTTCGGTCCCCGCCCGACGCCTCAGCAGCTTTCGCACTACCTTGAAGGATGGATCCACTCCCAAATCCAGCACCAGCTTCTGTCTGGGGGCCACCGTCTCCATCATGCTTTTCCCCACAAAGCTGTCCTCCTGGAAGACCGACGCCTCCCCCGGCAACATGGGGAACTGGCTGCTGTTCAGCGCGGTGGCGCGCATGAATACATTCTGGGACATGGCCGGGGAGCAGACATAAGACATCTGCGCCTGGAAGGATAGCTGGGCTATGGAGACCTTTTTCACATCACCACCGGAGGGAATATCCGCCCTCTGGGCGATTTGGAAGTTCACCACCTGGCCAGACGCTTTCACCGCCGCCACTGCATGTTTGGCTTCCACCGCCACTTCCTCCAGGGAGGCCACTTTGTCCATCTCCATCGGCGCGCTGGCAGGCAATCGTGCTTTCACCTTTTTCCTGGGCTGGTTGGATCTGGCCATTTCATCCTTGGCGTACATCATTGGGTCCCGTACCCCCACCACCCACGGCTGCGCCTTTGGGGCTTTTGCGCCAGTCACCGGGCGGGCGGTGGAGAGTGAGATTTTGGCGTTACTCCACTCCTCGCCGGTGCGCTGCCCGATGTTGGCCCCATAGGAGACGGCCACTGTTTTCTTCTCCGGATCGCCCCGGACCACATACACAGGGCTCCACCAGGCGCCAGACAGCATATATTCCACGGTGAACTTTCCCTTCCCGGCGCCATCGGCGGCAAAGGTGATGGTGATACTTTTTGTTCTGCGGGCTCCCACCCCCTGGATCTGGCCCAGCTCCCGCCGCAATTTGTCTATCTGGTCATTGAGGGTCTTTCGCTCTCGCTCGATGGCCAGCATGTCGTTCTCCGCAGCCATCCGTTTTTCGAACACCATTTCCAGTATCTCGGCCAGCTCCTGCGGGGTGGGCTTGGACGCTGGAGTGTTGGAAGCAAGATCCTCCCCGGCGCCCTTTGCGCGATTCTGGGCCAAGATCCTCAGGAATTCGATTTGAGCCTTTCGGGCATCCATTCGGATATCCAGCGGCCTGCCCTTTTCCCGGAGAGCGTTTATCCTGTCGATCAACGTTTGGGTTTTCGGATCCGCATGCCCCGTCAGTTGTTTCACCGCCACATCCACATTCTGTATGGTGAGCGGGGCCGAACCTTTTGCCGTCACCCGAATGGAGTTGTCGTCCACCCCGGCGGGAATATTCTCAACTATCAGAGTGTTCTGTCCTCCGCCGAATTTTGTGGCGACCAACCGGCTTACCGCGGCCCTGTCGGAGTATACGACTACAGAATCTATTTTCCCGTTGTTCCTGATTTCCGCCGCGCCTGCCCATGGGGCCAGCAGCAGCCAGGCGAACAGGGCGGAGCATAATGAAATTCGCATTTCCCGGCTCCAGCTATTTTGTTATCCCCTCCGGGTGAAACCCGGCCTTACGCACCTCCACCATGGCGGCCTGGGCTTCCTTGCGCGTCTTGAATTTCCCCACCCGAACCATATACATGTTTTTTGTTTCAGAGCGAAGCTTCACCTTGGCGTCGAACCCTGCGGATTTCGCTTTTTTGGCCACCTGCGCTCCTTTCGCCTGTTTCTGGAAAGAGCCGAGTACCAGGGTCACCATGTCCCCTCCGGCAAGGTAGGCTGCGCGGTTTTGAAACCCAGCCGCCCCCAGCCTGGCGGAAAGGCTGGCCGCTTCCCTTATCGATTTAAAGACCCCCACCTCCACCCGATAGGCTCTCTGTTTTGCGGGGCTGGTGGCGATCCAGGGCTTATGTCCTCTCTTGGCCAGCTTATCGCGAGTCTCCAGGGCCAACAACGCGTCAACAGTCGCTATAACCTGGACGGTGTATAGCGCGCCTTTCGGTTCTTTTGCAGAGGCGGGTGGCTCATCGGCGGGTGGTGATGGCTTATCCGCAGGCTTGTTATCTACCGGTTTCCCACGGGGCGCGACATCAAGCCTCCTCACCGGCGGAGGAGATGGCTTTGGATTAGAGGCGGACATATCCTCCTTAATAAGGTTCATTTCATTCAGAGCCGCCAGCCTCTCATCCACCTGCTTGGGATCGAGTTCTTTTTCAGCAGGGGCTTCGGTTTGTGGATCCTGGATGTCTGGATCTTTTACCATTGTAGGCTTCCCCGCAATGGCGGAGTGATCAGCCACCGGCGGCTCTTCTTCTGCTGGCGCCTGGGCGCTGGGCGTCTGGACGCTGGACGGCGTCTGGACGCTGGGCGGCGTCTGGGCGCTGGGCGCTGGGGCGCTGGGTTCCGGGGCAGGCTTGAAAAAGCTGGTCTCCTGCAACGGCTGTACATAGGAAAAATAGTACGCCATTCCCAAACCCACAAACACTCCAACTAAAATCAGGGATTTTCTTTTTCTAGACCTGGCCCTATTCTGCGCCAGGCTTCTGTCCAGATCTTCGTAGAGATCGTCATCAGGAACTCTTGGAATGTTGTCCATGGAAAAAATTTCCCCCGCAAGCTAGTCTGGTTTCTGTTATTCTCGCGTCAATCGGCGATTGCGAGTCGCACGCTGATATTATAAAGCATATGAACATGCCAGGCTATGTGATTGGGGCGGATATCGGCGGAGGTAGCGCCAGAGTGGGGGCTGTGCTGCCAAGTGGCGTCATCGTGGCTCGAGCGCGAGTTGACTCCAGCCCCCGGTCCGGATACAAACCTTTGGTAAAAAGAGTCCGTACCGCCGTGGAGCGGATCATGACCGCCCAAAAGGCCCAACCGATGGCCATGTGCGTGGCCTGCGCAGGGGCTGTCGATTTTTCCAGGAATGTGATTTCCCGTTCACCCAACTTTCCCAGCTGGCGCGACGTTCCACTGGCGGAGGACCTGGCCCGAGGAAGAAATTTCCCGGTTATCCTGGAAAACGACGCTAATGCAGCCGCCTTTGGCGAGGGATGGATCGGCGGCGCCAGGGGATGGCCCGATTTCGCCATGCTGACTCTCGGCACTGGTGTGGGAGGGGGCATCGTGCTGGGAGGGGCGGTGTATCACGGCTACAACGGAATGGCCGGGGAGTTTGGGCATCTCCCTATGAGTGCGGCCCGCCTGAAGTGCGGCTGCGGGAGAACCGGTTGCCTGGAGACCACCGCCTCCGCTTTTGGCGTGGCCCGGCTGGCGGCTGGAATTCTGAACACAAAACAGGGCGCCGCGCTACACCGCGCATGCCAGGGAACGGCGAAAAAAGTGGACGCCAAATTGGTGGCGGATCTGGCCCGGAATGGGGATATGGCTTGTAAAACTATCATGAGAGGGGCCGGGACAGAACTGGGCGAGACGTTAGGCGCGCTGACTCTTTCGATGGGTTTGACCCGGTTCGTCATCGGGGGAGGGATGGCCGGGGCCTTTGATTTGCTAAAAGCGCCCATGCGCAAAGGAGCGCTGGCCCGGGCCTATACCCTGAACGCCAGATCGTTGCGGATCGTCCAGGCGGAGCTGGGCGATGACGCCGGAATGCTGGGGGCCGCCAGAATCGCGCTGGGCGCCATCCTTTAGGCTCCCGATTTTCACTTCACCTCTATAGTGATCTCCTTGCTCATCACGGGGGGATCGTGGGTCATGTGGTTGAAGTTGCCGAACACCAGCCGCAGCTTGTACACCCCTGGAGGAAACTTGGCCAGCATCTCCGTCTCGCCTTTATCGAAGTGCTTAACCCTGGGGTCTTTGTCGGGCAAGGGCCTGTTCAGGTCCAGTTGCAGAAGGGACTTGTTTATCATCAGATGATGGTGGCCGGTGTTTTCCATCCTGATCTGGGCCGGAGCCACTCCCATGACCTTTAATCCAAACTGGATCAGGACCGGGTTTTTCACCGTCTCGCCATTCTTTGGGGAGATGAAATAGACTTTCGCGCCGGGGGGCGATTTCAATCCACCGACGAAATCGGTGTTTTTCAATCTATCCAGCAGATCCGCTGACGCTACGCCGCTTGCCAACATTACCGCCGTGACCAATCCCACGATGGCCAGTTTTCTCATCGTATGCCTCCTGTCACATTGGGTTCTCAAAAAGCCAACCCTGTTTGATACAATTCATTATCGGCATTATATCGATAAAGGATCCAATTTTGTTCAAGATAATCCTGCAGGTGGCGTTGCGAGAGCTAAGCGGCGCGCTCACCAGGTCGCTTCTCACCATGCTCGGTGTCATCATCGGCGTGGCGGCGGTGGTGGCGATGGTGGCGCTGGGCCAGGGGGCCAAACACAGTATCGGCAAGAACATAGAAAACCTGGGGGCCAACCTGCTCATCGTCCGCCCAGGCCTGATGGGCAAAAGGCATGTGAGAACAGCCACCGCGCAGACCCTGACCCTGGATGACGCGAAGCTGATAAGAAAACAGGTGGATGGAGTCCTCTCTGTGGCGCCCACAGCTGTGGGGAGTGGGCAGGTGAAAAGATATAACTTAAACACCAGGACCAATATCATCGGTGTCACAGCCGACTATCCCAGAACACGCAAGACCAGAATGGACCGGGGGGTCTTCTTCACCATGCGGGATGTGGCCGGGGCCAGGCGTGTGGCGGCCATGGGAAGGGTGGTGTCGGACAAATTATTCGGCGCCCGGAATCCGGTGGGAGAATATATAAAAATTAACGGTGTCAACTTCAAGGTGGTCGCCATCATGGAGGAGAAGGGCCAGGCGGGATGGTGGGACGCGGACGACCAGATATTGATTCCCATCACCACCCATCAGAAAAGGCTCTTTGGCGGATCCAGCGTGGGCAATATTTTCGTGGAGGCGGAAAGCCAGAAGGCGATGGAAAACGTGAAGGCGGCGATGGTCTCGCTTCTTCGTCGTACCCACAAAATCCGCAAGGGGGAGGAGGACGACTTTCACGTTCGCAGCCAGGTGGAAATGATCAAATCCATGGAAGAGATGACCCGGACTTTCACC
>JAOUNV010000528.1 GCA_029880775.1 Nitrospinota bacterium
GAGGTCGCCAAAAGCGGCGGGTTCAACCTGGTGTTCGTCACCATGCCGTATGTGTTCGACCAGATGGCCTTCACCGCCCTGTTCGGGTTCATGTGGTTCTTTCTGCTGTTTCTGGCGGGAGTCACATCCAGCGTGTCGATGCTCCAGCCAGCTATCGCGTTTCTGGAGGACGAGTTTGGCCTGAACAGAAAGCAGTCGGTGGGGGTGCTGGGCCTGGTGTCGTTCATCGCCTGTCAGCCGACGGTTTTCTTCCTGGCCAACGGAGTGCTGGATATGCTCGACTTCTGGGCAGGCACTGTGCTGATCGTGGTTTTCGCCACAGGAGAGGTGATCCTCTTCGCATGGATATACGGCGTGGACAAGGGGTACGAGCAGATGATGCACGGTGCGGATATCAAGGTGCCTGCTTTCATGAAGTTCATCATCAAATACGTGACGCCCACATTTCTGCTGGTCATCCTCGGGTCATGGTTTTACCAGAATATCCTGATGATGTTCTTGGCCCCGGATGAGGAGACTTATAACGGGCTGTTCCTGGTGAAAATGTTTACAGGGGACGACCGGATGTACGCCATCGGCGCCATGGCCGGGATGGGATTTTTCATGCTGTTGCTGGTGGCTCTGGTGGAGATCGCCTGGCGCAGAAAGGAGATTGCGAAATGACTACCGCAGGGTGGGTGATGTTTCTCTTTAGCTGGACACTGATCATATCGCTCAGCTCCTTTTGCATGACGCGGGTGCTGGGGCTGAAAAACTCCCAGGCGGAGCATATAAAACCGATCCACGAGATCGACACCGGCGACCTGACAGAGGAAGCGTCAAAACATCGTGAGGGTGAAGGCAAATCCGATTAGGGCCAGTAACCGCGAAACCACCCAAGGCCTGCGCCGATTTCCCTATCTCCCCTGATACTCCTGACTAATAAGCGCCAAATCCTGTCTCACTTCTGAGCCTCCCTGATCTTATTGAGCGCCGATCCTGCGCGGAACCATTCGATTTGTTCCTCGCTTAAGGTGTGCGCCGTTTGGAAAGAGACTTTGGTTCCGTCCGCTCTGGTCAGTTGTATGGTGACCGGTCTGCCTGGCGCCAGATCTTCCATCCCAAGGATAGACACCTTGTCTGTCTGGTGAATCTTCTCATAGTCCTTTGGGTCTATGAATGTTAGCGACAATACACCCTGTTTTTTCAGGTTGGTCTCGTGAATACGGGCGAACGATCGGGCGATGACCGCCGCCGCCCCCAGGAACCGTGGGCTCATGGCGGCATGCTCCCGGCTGGAGCCTTCGCCATAGTTTTCATCACCCACCGCAACCCACCGCAACCCCTGGGCCTTGTATGCGCGGGCGGTTTGGTTGAAGGGGGAGTCCTTCGCTCCAGTCTGCTGGTTCAGCCCGGCGCCTGGCTGGCCGGTGAAGGCGTTGATGGCGCCGGTGAACATGTTGTCGGAGATATTATCCAGATGCCCTCGGAACTTCAGCCACGGCCCGGCGGGGGAGATGTGATCCGTTGTGCATTTCCCCTTGGCCTTGAGCAAAAGTGGTAGCTCTGTGAAATCTTCTCCGCTCCATGGGGCGAAAGGCTCCAGCTTCTGCAACCGTTGGCTCTCCGGATCGATCTCCACTGTCACTGCCGATGGGCTCCCTGAAGGAGGGGTGTATCCTTCCATATCGAAGATGAATCCGCTCGGCGGAATCTCCGGCGCCGCAGCTGGGGGCGCAAGGCGAAAGGGGCCATCCTTCCCTTCGATGGAATCCTCAAGCGGGTTAAAATCGAGCGATCCAGCCAGGCCGAAAGCTATCACAATTTCCGGGCTGGCGATGAATGTAAAGGTGGCCGGGTTGCCATCATTCCTCTTGGGGAAGTTGCGGTTATAGCTTGTGATGATAGAGTTGGGGGAGCCTTTGGTCACCTCGTCACGGCGCCACTGGCCGATGCAGGGTCCACAGGCGTTGGCCAACACAGAGCCGCCGAGCTTATCAAAAGCTTCCATTTGGCCATCCCTCTCTATGGTGGATGCGATCTGGCGAGAGCCGGGAGTCACCATAAATGGGATTTTTATATTTACGCCCTTGGCTGTGGCCTGCCGGGCGATATCCGCGGCTCGGGTGAGATCCTCATAGGAGGAGTTGGTGCAGGAGCCGATCAGCGCGGCGGAGATCTTGGCGGGGAACTCCCCTTTTCGCGCGTCGTCCGCCATACGGGTGACGGGGC
>JAOUNV010000102.1 GCA_029880775.1 Nitrospinota bacterium
CAGGCTTGCCGCCTAATATAATCGCGTCCGAAACCAACTGGTGCAGGCTGGCGACTACTTCCATGTCGAATCCATACTCCGGCAGCACCTTGGTGAACTGCGCTTTGCAGATGGCGCAGATGGCCGCCATGGTATTCACACCTTTGCGCTCCATCACGTCGTGCAGCGCCTGCGCGCGCGGGCTGACTCCTTTCACGCGAATCTCCATCAGCTCGTCAGTCAGCAGGCCCCCTCCCCCGCCACAGCAGTAGGTGAACTCCCGGATGGTATCCTCATCCATCTCCACGAAGTTATTGCACACCGCGCGGATGACCGCTCTGGGAATCTCGAATTGCCCCCCTGGCATATCCCCCATGCGAGAGGCCCGCGCCACGTTGCACGAGTCGTGAAAGGTCACCACCCTGGCGTCGTTGGCGCTTTTATCCAGCTTCAGCCCGCCACGATTGATAAGGTCTAACGTGAACTCGGCGATGTGGGTCGGTGTCGGGTATTTCGGGTCGAGGAAATCCCACGGCCCGATGAGTGTGTGCCAGAAGCTATATGCCACACGCCACGCATGGCCGCACTCTCCCACGATGATCCTCTTCACGCCCAGCTCCAGGGCAGCGTCGCGAATCCGTTTGGCCACCGTCTGCATAGTGTCGAAACTTCCGATGAACATGCCGAAGTTGGCGAACTCCGACGCGGAGCTTGATATGGTCCAGCTGACCCCAGCCTCATGGAACACCTTGGCGTAGCCGGTGAGCCCTTCGATGTGGGGTGAGCTGAAGAAGTCGGCGGATGGAGCGATCAGCAAAACGTCGGCGCCCTTCACGTCCAATGGGAATTTTACAGCGTGGCCCGTCTCCTCTTCCACGTCCTCTTCCAGGAACTCAAGTGTGTTGGCCAGCGCGTTTTTCTGGAGGCCCAGGTTGTTGCCGACGGTGGTCACCTTACCCAGAATCTCGTTGCAATATTTCTGGCCGATGCCGACGGAGTTCATGATCTCCCGCGCGGCCATGGAGACCTCGGCGGTGTCTATCCCGTATGGGCAGTAGACCGAGCAGCGGCGGCACTGGGAGCATTGGTGGAAGTAGCTGTTCCACTGATCCATGACGCTCTCGGACATATCCTCCGCGCCGGCCAGGCCACCGAGCAGCTTGCCGCCGGGAGTGAAGTTTTTCCGGTATACCTTGCGCATCAGCTCTTGCCGAGCCGCTGGCATATTGTTCGGGTCGCCGGTGCCGATGAAGTAGTGGCACTTGTCTGTGCATGCGCCACAGCGGACGCATGAGTCCATGAAAACGCGCAAGGATTTGTATTTACCCAGCAGCTCCCCCATCTTCTCGACGGCCTTCGCCTCCCAGTTCTCCACGCGAGTGGCGGGGAAACCGATGCCGGTATTGTGCGCCTCATGCGCGGGATTTGGCTTCACATGGGCGGTGGCGCCGGGATTGATGGCTGGGATCTTTATCTCCCCGGTCAGCTTTTCGACTTCAAAATCCAGTTTCGCCATTTTCTATAATTCCTTCGCCCATGGGTTTACATGGCGTGTTTCACGGCAATCGTCCACCTGCGTCCTGGTGGGAGCAAAGAATATCGCTCCCATATGCATAAGCTTGGAGAATGGGAAATAGACCACCAGGGCCAGCACCAGCAGCAGGTGGATAATAAACATCGGGTCTGGCGGGATATTGGCCGGGTGCAATGTGGCCAGCCCCAAAGTGAACTCCTTCACCGCCTCCACGTCTGTCCTGATAAAGAACTTCATCAGGGCGCCGGTGATCCCGATCAACCCAATCAGCGTCAGGGCGAAGTAGTCGGCAAAAAGGCTGATGTATTTCACGCGATCCACCCACAGCCGCCGGATGAATAGGTATCCCAGCGCGGCGATCATCACCACACCAGCCCACACGCCAGGCTCCAGGCCGGGGTAAGTCATTAGTTCCACGGGAAGGGGCACTGGGTCCAGGAAATATCGCAGGTGCCGTAGCAGCACCGCCGCCAAGGCCAGGTGGAAAAGGTACCCCCCCAGCCAAGTCCATTTGTTTCCCTTGAACAAGCTGGTGAAGAAAAGCACCTCCCCCGCCATACGCCCCGCCACACCCAGGCTGGTGGTGGGAGCGGGAGTGGTGGGGATTTTCAGCGGCGATGGCGTGACGGCATAGCCATACACTTTCGCCAAAAACGCGACGAGAAATAAGGAGAAAGCGCCGTAGCACAGCGCGATGAATATTATCGACAGACCAGTGAGCCCTTCCATCTTCTCAATACAACCCCGTTAACAGCTTGTAACCATAAAATAACCGGCATTGGGACAACACCTCCCCCCGCTTGCGCATTACACGCATTGGCCGGTTCTCTTTTTCAGAAACCTGGATTCAGACGCAGCCGGTGGGCTTTGGCAATCCGGCGATTTTGCACGCCTGTTTGGCCGGGCCACCTGGGTACAGCTCGTACAGGTATTTAGTGTTCCCCTTTTCCTTGCCCAGCTTTTTGCCGATAGCCTTTGTGAGGATGCGGATCATAGGCGCGATTTTGTATTCCTCGTAATACTCCCGCAGGAAATCCACCACTTCCCAGTGGTTCTCGGACATTTCCACGCCCTCATCCTTGGCCAGGACCGCGGCCACATCCTTGTTCCACTGATCAACGTTGACAAGATACCCGTCCTCGTCGGTCTCGTAGGTCACTCCATTAAGCTCTATGTTCATATGGTCGTCTCCTTGAATCCGTACTTCCCCGGGCCTTTTGGCCCATCTGGTTTAATCCCTATATTTATAATATTGCAGAAACGGGGCTAAAGCAAAGCTTTACAGCCCCATTCCCATCTCAATATACCCGCATGGGCATACTTCGGCACAGATGTGGCATCCGACGCACTTTGTGTAGTCTGTGAACATCGTCTTGCCCTGGGGCCGTTTCTTGTCCCTGTCGATCGCTTCGTAAGGGCAGTATACCCGGCACTGGTCGCACACCATGCACAGCCCGCAGCTCATACACCGGTTCGCCTCGTCGATAGCCTGCTCCCGAGTCAACGTATTGGCCAGCTCCATAAAACTATCGCTCTTCAGATCCACCTCCACGGTCGTCTCTTCATTGCGAGGTTTTGCGGGATAATAGTAAAGCTTCATACTGCGAGACTTCACCACTCTTGCCCGTTTTTTCGGCGCGGCGCGGCGATTCCTCAGAAAGTCCTCAATGGCGATTGCCGCCTTGCGCCCCTCTCCCACGGAGCGGGTGGAGATTCCCAAGCCCAGCACGTCGCCCCCGGCGAACACGCCATCGGTTTTGGTGCTCATGGTGTCCTTGTTCACGGTCACCCACCCGTTGTCCGCCAGGATACCTTTCATATCGCCCTGCATATCAGGCTTTTGGCCGATGCCGACGATAAGTGAGCTAAGTGGCAGGGTGAACTCGGAGCCCTTTATGGGGACGGGGCGGCGGCGCCCGGAAGAATCCGGCTCGCCCAGCTCCATCCGGATGCATTTGATGGCGGTGGCCCTTCCGTTGTCGCGTATCAATTCCGCCGGGGCGGTGAGGTATTCGATCCGCACTCCCTCTTCCTCAGCTTCGGTGATGTCCCGATCGATAGCCGGCATCTCATTGCGGGTTCGGCGATAAAGTATCGTCACCCCCACACCCATCCGGGCGGAGATTCGCGCCGAATCGAGGGCGGCCTTGGCGGCGGAACCAACCTCCGGCGCCGCTTCGTCCAAGGCTTCTTTTGTCTCTTCATCCTCCGTTGCCAGCGCAGTGCGCAACGAGGTCCTGGCGGCGTCGATGGCGCTATCGCCACCTCCCACCACCACCACCTGCTTACCCACATCCACCTCTGCGCCGGAATTCACCCGGTTCAGGTAGCTTGCGGCGGTGAAGACGTTGGCCGCGTCATCACCCGGCACACCCAGCTCGGCGCCTTTATGAGCTCCAGCGGCGATATACACCGCGTCGTTTTCCGAACGTAATTGCTCCAGGGTCACATCCACACCCACCTTCACGCCGCACTTTAACTCCACACCAAGGCCCAGAATGTTCTGGATCTCCGCGTCTAGGACGTCTTTCGGCAGGCGGTATGCGGGGATGCCATAGCGCAGCATTCCGCCCGGCTTGTCGAAGGCCTCGTATATGGTGACTTCATGTCCACGGCGGGCCAGCTGAAATGCCGCCGACAGCCCGGAAGGTCCGGAGCCGATGACGGCCACACTCTTGCCGGTTGGTTGATCCACCAGCTTTTTGAACTTAAGCCCCCGGGAGATACCCCAGTCGCCTACGAACCGCTCCATATTGTTGATGGCCACGGCTCCGTCCTTGTCTTTTCGATTACACCCCTTCTCGCACGGATTGGGGCATATGCGGCCATGGACCGCCGGCAACGGATTCTTGTCGGTCAGGATCCTCCACGCTTCATCAATGGAGGCGTCCTGATCTCGCTTGTATAGATCCGCCTGGGCGATATGGGTCAGGTAACCGCGAATATCCTCTGTGCTTGGGCATTCAAACCGGCATGGAGGCAATTTGCGTACATATGTGGGGCATTTCCAGCTTGTACCATTGGTGACGACGATATCTTCCGCCGTATCCTTGGCAAGCCGCATCTGCCCCGACTCTATCTGGTCGATGGCTGTATGGCTATACATTCGGCCCCCCCCTAGAAGCGCACTTGGGCGGAGGTGTTGTACGTGGTCCTGGCCATCTCCGAATCATCGATATGGTACTTGGTGAACGGGAACCCGGTAAGCTCGAAAAACTTCTTCCAGCTGATCCGCTCCACCCACTCGCCCATCCGCTCATACTTATAGGCGGTCGCCTTGTAGGCATCGAGAATCTTGTGGACAGCGTCGGCGACTTCCGGCCAGCGAGGCGCGTTGTTGGGCAAGCCCCACACCGCCAGCTTCATGAACGATGGGCCATTGCGGGTGCTGGCTGTCTTTCCCCCGACCCAAATGGTCAGAGTATCTGTCTTTGCGTCGCGAATCTCCATGGTGGGGCACTGTCCATGGCAGGCGCCACAGTACATGCATTTTTCATCCACCACTTCCAGGGTTGTGACTCCATCGTCCTGCTGCCTTGGGCGAATGGCCGCCACAGGGCATATGGCCACCACTTTCGGCAACTCACAGATTCCCACCCCTTCAGGCTTTATGACTGGGGGGTGATGATGCTGCAGGTTAATTGCGATGTCTCCCTGGCCGCCGCAGTTAATCTGGCAACAGCTGGCGGAGATCTTCACTCTGGCGGGAAGGTCGTTGTCGCTCTCAAACTCCTTCATCAAGGTGTCCATCAACGCCTTGACCGAGCCGGCGGCGTCTGTCCCAGGCAGGTTGCAGTGCAGCCACCCCTGTGTATGCAGCACATTTGAAACCGAATGGCCGGTACCGCCAATTGGGAATCCCAAGACTGCCTTTACCTCGTCGATCAGCGGCTTGACATCCTTTTCCTCCGCCAGCAGAAATTCTACGTTGGCTCGGCTGGTGAAGCGCAGATGCCCCTGGCAATACTTATCCGCGATATCACATATTTTCCGTACTGTGTCCACACTCATGGTCCTGGGGCTGCCTGCGCGCACGGTGTACAGCTTGTCGCCGTTCTCCGCCACGTGGACCAGCACCCCCGGCTTTATCTTCTCATGGGAGGCCCACTGACCATAGTTCTTCGCCATGAGTGGGTGCAGGTTCTTCTTATAATCTGGGGCTCCATTGTCCCTGGGGCCCTTTTTCATCTCTTCAGCCATTTTTATCACTCCACCTGGTTAAGCTTTTTCCATTTGTTCAACTTCTTCATTGCTCACGGCGGGATCATCCTCCGCCTCGCCACCCATCTTGCCGGGAGTGATCTCCTCGAACTTGATGTATGGCGTGCTCCTGGGGGCTTTCACCATCCTCGCGTCCGGTTCGATACCCACTCCATCCAGGAATGTTCCCAGGCCAACGCGGGCGATAAACTCTCCCACCCTTTCGTGCTCCATGGCGTTTTCGCCCCAGAACTCCCAAATTCTTTCCACAAGATCGTACAACTTTTCGTAGTCCTCTTCGGTTTTCAGCGGCATGAAGGGAACAAGTTGGAGGCCCATGGTATCGCCGATCTTCAAGGTGCGTTTTCCACCCAGGAGTATGGTCACTCCCTTTTCCACGCCTGGGCGCAGGGCCTTGTGCATGACGTTTATACAGTGCATGCAGCGGACGCATTCCTTGTTGTCTATCTCTATCTTGTCGTCATTGAGGGCAATGCATTTGGTGGGGCATCGGCTGATGACGTTTTCCTCGACAAAATCCGCGCCATGCTCCGCAACAAACGCAGCCACCTCTTTTTGGTCCACGCGGATGTCATCCTTCCAGGTGCCGATGATCGGCATGTCACTTCGCTGCATGCTTGCGGCGCAGTCGTTGGCGCAGCCAGAGAGCTTGAACTTGTATTTATAAGGAAACTCCGGCCTGTGAAGCTCGCTGATATAGCGGTTTGTCAGATTGGTGGTAGTTTTCATTGTGTCAAAGCAGGCCATCTCGCACCTGGCCTCCCCCACACAGCATGCCAGGGTGCGCAGGGCGCCGCCGGAGCCGCCCAAGTCCCACCCGTTCTCGAACAGTTCCTCGGCCGCCTCGAATGTGGTCTTATTGTCACTGCCCAAAAGCAGGATGTCTCCTGTCATTCCATGCAGTTGCATGATGCCAGCGCTATGCTTTTCCCATATGTCGCACAGGTTCCGCAGCGATTCTGTGGAGTATACCCATCCCGCCGGGGGAATTACACGAACAGTGTGGAACTGGGCGATGTCGGGATACTCTTCGGCAAGCTCTGAATACCTGGCGATGACTCCTCCGCCATATCCATCCACGTTGAGCACTGTTCCCTGCCAGTAGTTCCATTTGTCCTCATAGGATTGGTTCAACTGGCCAAGCAACTGCTCCACCTGCGGTTTTTTCTTGGACCACTCCTTTAGGTCCTTGGCGAAGGAAGGCCAAGGGCCATCCAGCAGCTCGTCCACCATGGGA
>JAOUNV010000529.1 GCA_029880775.1 Nitrospinota bacterium
GGCGCGTATTCAAAAATGCCTTGCGCAGAGCGGATTTGGCGGTCATGATCCGGGGATGGGCCGCCATATCCTCCCCCCCCGCCAGGATGGTGGCTGCTTCCATATCCAGCCGGGAAGCCTCCAGGGAGGCCTGGGCGGATTCAAATGCGGCTCGGGCCTTGTCATACACCTCACGGCTCACCGCTTTTATTTCCACCAGCCCTTTGCGCCTTTCCATTTCATCGCGCGCCATGGCCAGGTCTATCTTCCCGGCGGAGAGGGCAGCCTTCAGTTGCGCCGCCCTGGCCCGCAGGTTGGCCACCGTCCGGACGCTTTCCGCCAGCTGGGCCTTTGCCTGTTCCATTGCGATGACCAGGTCTGTATCCCCCAGCCGGACCAGAGGCTGCCCCTTTTTCACATACTCTGTATTCTCCGCGCCGATCCACACCACGGTCCCCGCCACTTGCGGCTCCACGTAGTACATCCCGCCGGTCACATACGCGTTGTCTGTGATTTCGCGGTACTGACCAGATGTCACCCACCATCCGGCGAATACGACACCCGAACCGATGAACACACCCGCCAGCGACAAGAGCGCCAGCTTCCTGTTGCGATTTGAAGCTTTCGGCTCCTGCGCGCCCTGTTTAGATTCGGTCATTGCTCTTCCATCTTCCCTGTCTTGAATCTCTCGTTATGATATCCTCCGCCCAACGCGGCGAAAAGCGCCACCCTGGCCTGGGCCGCTTCACCTTCCAGCCGCGCCAGGTCCCGCGCCTGGCCATACACCTCGTCCTGGGCCTGAAGAACCGTCAGGTAATCATCCACTCCTTTATCGAACCGGACCTGGGTCAGGTTGTGTATCTTCTCCGCCATGGTCAGCGCCCGCCTGGCCACGGCGATCCTCCGGTCCAGGTTGTCGATCCGCGCCAGAGCGTCCGCCGCCTCCCTGGCCGCATGAATAACTTTGGAGTTGTATGTCTCCACCGCCATGTCATATTCCGCCTCCGCGGCCCCCAGCCTGGCCCGTAACCCTCCACCATCAAAGATGGGGAGATGGATAGCCGACGCTACGTTGTACACCAGGCTGCCGCCAGAAAGCAGCTTGCCTATCTCCACCGTTTGCAGGCCGATCAATCCTCTGAGGTTTATATTCGGATAGAACGCCCCCCGCGAGGCCCCTATGGCGCTGGCCGCCGCTTCCACTCTCCACCGGGCGGCGATGATATCAGGCCTGCGATGAGCCAGGTCCAGCGTCAGCCCATCGGGCGCTTTGGCGGCAGGCAGGCGTATACGGCCAGGTGGGTTCGCAATTGCCAACCCCTGGTCCGGCCCGGCCCCCATCAACGCGGCCAGTCGGTTTCGCTCTATCGCCTCCGCGCCCCGCAGGGCGAACAAGGAGCCGGTGATCAACGTCACGCCATACTTGGCTCGCTCCACGTTGATCTCCGTCTCCATCCCCTGCTGCTCCTTCTGGCGAATCATCTCCCTGCTTTGCTGGCGGGCCACCACGGCAGCCCCGGCGATATCGGCCAGTCGCCGGATGTTTTGCAGCCGCAGGTATGAGTGGGTGATGGCGAGAGACAAGGCCAGCCGGGCGGAATGGATCTGCGCCTGGGCCGCTTTTTGCGCGTCGATTTTCCCCTCGGCTGCCAGCCGGGCCGCGTCCCACAGGTCCAGGTTATACCCCAGGTTTGCGGAGAGTTCGGCGGAGGTGTATGGATTCTTCAGAAACTCGGCGGGAATCCAGGAGTTTTCGCTCATCCGCTGCACCGCCGCATTGCCGCCAACTGAAAAGGAGAACGACGTGGCGGCTCCGGCGGCTCTGGCCATCTGTTCGGCCAGCCGCGCTCTGGCGATGGCCATCCTCATGTCGGGCGAGTCGGCAATGGCCCGCTGCACCAGGGAGTTTAAAGTGTCATCGCCGAAGGACTCCCACCATTTGTCATAGGGCCAATCTCCAGCTTTTACGGCGCCTCTTTTCATGGATTGCTCAATGGATTTTTCCAAGGAGGGGGGGGCGGCCAGCGCTGAGTGTGACGATGGCTGCGGGATGGTGAGGCATGAGGAGAGCATGAGGGCGCCAAGAATGGCGGCGCCATGGATGGCGACGAGAGCCCATTGGGCGCGTTTTTTCACAGGGGCGAAAGCTGTGGTCAAGACCATATCCTTATAACGACTAGATATAGATGATATATCAACAATACTGTTGACTTGTCA
>JAOUNV010000530.1 GCA_029880775.1 Nitrospinota bacterium
CGGTGGAGCTGATCGATAACGAAAACACCGTCGTGGCAGGGCCGTACCCCTACTGGCCGGAGAAAGATGGAAGCTTTACGATGTCTCGCTTAAAACAGGGTGACTACATGCTCTCGTCCTGGCCGACGATAGCAAGTGGGCTGAAGACGACACTTATATTCCACCCGTTGCGGCCAGGATCTCTATCCTGGACGGGGATGACGTGGATGTCGAAGTCGCCATGACCTCCGCGACGATAGACTACAAGTTCACATTCAAGCCGAATACCACCGTGCTTGACAGCAAACAGTTGGAAATCGCCAGAAAGATAGCCACCGCCGCCAACTCCCCAATTGACACAGTGACGGCCCTGCGTGTGGCCGGAATGGGGTGGGGTACCATCGCAAGACAGCTTGGGGTCCGGCCAGACATGATCGGCTTAAAATATGGGGACGGATCCGACGAGTTCAAAAATAGGCCGAACGAAAAGTCGCTTCTAAGGGGGGCGGGGATCGGGGATTGCGGCTAATGAGAAAGAAACTCATTTAACGACCACCCACTAGTGCCCACTTGCTTGAGGTCCAACCGCTAGCGGTCCACCCTCTGGCGGTCCACCCTCTGGCGGTCCACCCTCTGGCGGGTGAAACTTCCGGATTCTTCACTTCATACGCTCTCCGTTCTGGTTTTAACCGTTGTGCGGTTAGCCGAGGCCAGCTGTTGGCTTGATCCGACATCGCATCCCTTGCTCAGCCCAGCCATCGCCAAGACATGAGGTGGAGGATCCCTCTGCCCTCAGCCCAGAATCCGCCATGCCACACCCCCTATTTCCTTGGATATTACGCCTTTTTGGTATATAATTCAGGTAATTAACTCTGTTTATTAAACTATAGCTTTAAAGACGCAGCCTTGAAACCATCCGCCTTCGAAATCATCCTGGAAATCGTGGGGGTCATCTTCATCGCATGCGCCGTCATGGCTGCCATCAGCCTGATGACTTATGACCCGGTCGACCCCTCCATAAACAGCTACCTCACCCATGTGCAGCCAGTGCACAACAAGGCCGGAATCATAGGCGCGGGGATAGCGGACACATTGATCCAGTCCTTTGGCGCCTCCGCCTGGATACTCACCCTAGGGTCGCTATACCTGGGGATTACGCTATGCTTCAAGCCAAAGGTGGGCGGCATGTCAATATTCACAGCCGGGCTGGCGCTTATGGTGGCGATGGTCAGCGCCGGGCTGGGCCTGCGGGCTCCTGTCGATCCGATATTCGGCAACATCGCCAGCGGCGGCGCCATGGGGACCATATTATCCGGCATTATGTTGAAGTGGTTTTCTGTGCACGGCTCCTGGGTCATTGTGGTCACGATTTGCGTAATGGCGTTTATGATCATTACCCAGATATCCTTTGCCGCGTTCACATTCCGGCTGCTGGGCGCCGGGGTGAAGATTAAAGAAACCGGTGTAGCTGGCGGCGGCGTCGCCTGGCAGTGGCTGACCATAACCTTCGAGCGGCTGCAGCGATGGTTCTTCCGTCTCCCGGAGGACTTGGGCCAGGACCAGGAGCCTGAGGTAGAGGTGTTCGACGAGGATTCTATGGCTGCCATGGCGAAGGAAATCGATCAGGTGGAGGAAGAGGAACAGCAGGAAGATCCATTCGGTGAGGAACATAATGATCTGCTGATTATCGACCCTCAATTGGTGGAGGATGACAGCTTTCCTGACGAAGCGCCACCCCTTCCTCCCCCGTCGGCCCCCCGCGCAAAACGAAAACCGGTGGGGAAAGCAGAAGAGTTTTTGCAGGAGACTTTAGGGTTCAAGGGGGATGGCGTGGAATATGGTTTCCCCGCACTCTCTCTGCTGGACGCGACACAGAACACCGTTGTCAAACAGACTCGCGAAGAGCTAGTCAAACGCACCATGATCCTGGAGCGCAAACTGCTGGACTTCGGTATAGAAGGGCGCGTGACCCAGGTGCTGCCGGGGCCCGTGATAACCGTATACGAGTTTGAGCCGGCGCCTGGAATCAAAGTCTCCCGAATCGCAAACCTGGCCGACGACCTGGCCATGAGCCTGCGGGCCATGAGTGTCCGAGTGTTGGCGCCGATCCCTGGCAAGAGCGTGGTTGGGATAGAGGCCCCCAATCCTTCCAGAGAAATGGTTTTTCTCAAGGAGCTTTTGGCCAGCGAGGAGTTCGACAGGCCGAAATCGAAGCT
>JAOUNV010000531.1 GCA_029880775.1 Nitrospinota bacterium
TATGTGCGAAGTTTTCCCGCTGTCTTTGGCAAAGCCGAAGGCGCCCAGATTTTCGATGAACACGGAAAGAGATACGTCGATTTCTTTGCTGGAGCCGGCACCCTGAACTACGGCCATAACAATCCGAATATAACATCCGCCCTCATTGAATACCTCCAAAGCGGGGGCGTTGTGCACGGCCTGGACAAGGCCACCGTTGCCAAAATCGCCTTCTTGCAGAAGCTGTACGACACAATCCTCTCCCCCAGGAACCTCGAGTACAAGGTTCAGTTCACCGGTCCCACCGGCACCAACGCCGTGGAAACCGCGCTGAAGCTGGCCCGGCTGGTCAAGCGAAGGTCCAATGTAATCTCGTTCACCAACGGATACCACGGGCTTACCATGGGGTCGCTGGCGGTGACGGGAAACACTTTTTACAGGGACGAGTCTTTCGGGGTAAGAACGAATTCCTCGTCCATGCCGTACGACGGGTATTTCGGGGAAGACGTGGACACCATCGAATACCTGGACAGGTACCTGCGCGACGGGAGCAGCGGCGTGGACCTGCCTGCTGCTATCATCTTGGAGACGGTCCAATGCGAGGGAGGGGTGAACGTGGCCGGCGTGGAGTGGCTGCGCAGGCTGGACCAGCTTTGCCGGGAGTTCGACATACTGCTAATTATAGACGACATTCAGGTGGGCAACGGCAGAACCGGGCCTTTCTTCAGTTTCGAAAGGGCGGGGATAACGCCGGACATGGTAACCCTCTCCAAATCCATCGGCGGCGGCCTGCCCCTGGCCCTGCTGCTCATGAAGCCGGAGCTGGATCAGTGGAAACCCGGAGAGCATACCGGGACCTTCCGGGGCAACAACCTTGCTTTTGTCGCAGCCACCGAGGCGCTGAAATATTGGGAGAACGACGACCTTACCGCCGCCGTCAACTATAAGGGAGGCATACTCAAGGACGAGCTTGAAAAAATGGCCGCCGAGTTTGAGGATCTGGACATCACCATCAGGGGGTGCGGAATGGTGTGGGGGATGGATCTGAACTCCCGCGGCGCCGCCCCGGAGCTTTCGAGCCTGGCGTTTGAAAGGGGCCTGCTGATAGAAACCGCCGGATCGGAGGACAACGTGCTGAAGTTTCTCCCCCCCCTTACCATAGACGAGGAGACCCTGCGGGAAGGGCTTGATATTGTGCGCGATTCCTTGCTGGGGCTACAGGAGTCCAAGCATCAAATGTTGACGGGGAACGTGGCGTGATTGTAAGAAAGATCACTGAAATATCCAACCACCCGGAAAGGGATGTCCACTCTTCCATGTGGAATTCCAAAAGGCTGCTGCTGGCAAGGGACGGCATGGGCTTTTCCCTCCATGTCACCGTCGTATACGCCGGCTCCGAGGTGAAGATGCATTACAAGAACCATCTGGAGGCGGTCTACTGCATTGAAGGACGGGGGACCGTGGAGGATCTCGGCGAAAACAAGACGCACCTTATCACCCCAGGCACGGTGTACGCCCTCAACCTGAACGACAGGCATATCCTCCGGCCGGAGACGGATATGCGTTTCGTGTGCGTGTTCAACCCTCCCGTGGCTGGTGACGAAACCCACGACGCGGACGGCGCATATCCGGCCTTCCCTGGATGACCATTGGTTTGGCCAAGTGAACATTAACCTTGCCGTACCGCTGGCGGCTGGGGCGTTTTCATTCATAGCAGGCTCCGCCCTGCTGAATTCCACCCTTGCATTAAGGGCCGGGATAGAGGAGTTCGCCAGCGTACACATCGGTCTTTTCACCGCTTTATATTTCGCCGGCTACCTTCTGGGCGTAAGGTTCGCCCCTGGCGTCATCGTCCGCGTCGGGCACATAAGGCTCTACGCCGCTTGCGCTTCGGTATTGACCGTCGCCATACTTTTGCATGGAATGTTCATAGGAGCCTGGGAGTGGGCCGTCTTGCGCTTCGTATCGGGCTTGTGCGTTCTTGGCCAGTACCTGGTTTTTGAATCCTGGCTGAACTCTTCAATAACAAGAGAAAAGAGGGGAACCGTATTCGGCGCCTATATGACGCTGACTCTTCTTGCCCTGGGCGCAGGCCAGCTTGCCCTTCTTCTGGGGGATGTGAGAACCCTGGAAATGTTCGTTATCGTGTCCATGCTTGTCGCGGCCTCCATCGTCCCCTTCACCCTCACCAGGGCGCCAGAGCCAGAACGCCGGG
>JAOUNV010000533.1 GCA_029880775.1 Nitrospinota bacterium
TCCTCCGGATCGCCATACACCTCGGAGGTGGAGGCCAGCATGAACACGGCCTTTTTTTTATGAGCCAACTCCAAGGCGTGATGAGTGGCGAAGGATCCGGTCTGGAGCGTCAAGATGGGATGTTCCAGGTAATCAGGCGGGGAGGCCGGCGAGGCGAAATGGAGTATGTAATCTATAGGGCCGGTCACCCAGTCGAACGGATCGCGGGCGTCGCGCTCAACGAATTCGAATCGCGGGTCGTCAATTCCCTCTATATTCTTTCTTGCGCCAGTGATCAGGTTGTCCACGGCGATGACCTCCATCCCTTCCGCCAGCAGACGGCGGGAAAGGTTGGAGCCAATAAATCCGGCGCCGCCGGTGATGAGAGCGCGTTTGGCCATATGTCTTAATGCCTTCCCATTCCATGGTATTCAAACCCAAGGCCCTTGAGTTTTTCCATGTCGTAGATATTCCTGCCGTCAAAGATGACGGGGGATTTCATTATTTTTTTCAGCCGCTCCATGTCCAGGGAGAGAAATTCGCGCCATTCCGTCACCAGGATCAGGGCGCTGGCGCCCTCGGCGGCGTCGTATGGGCTTTCCACATAATCCACATGGGGAAATATCTCCCTGGCCTTTTCCATGGCCACCGGGTCGTAGGCTTTGACCTTGGCGCCCTTGCCTACCAATGTCTCTATGATCTCCAGGGACTTGGCCTCGCGCAAGTCGTCGGTGTTTGGCTTGAATGAAAGGCCGAGCACTGCGAAGCTGTGCCCTTCGAGCGTTTTGAATCTATTATCGACTTTGGACACAAGCTTGTGGGCCCTGATGTCGTTTATGTGCATGACAGAACGCAGCAGGCCGAATTCGTAGCCAAGCTTACGGGCTGTGTGCTCCAGCGAGGCGATGTCTTTAGGGAAGCAAGACCCGCCATACCCTAACCCAGCGAAGAGAAATTCCTTGCCGATTCGCTTGTCCGCGCCCACGGCCCGGGCAACATCGGTTATATTGGCGCCGGCCAACTCGCACAGGTCGGCGATGGCGTTGATGAAAGATATCTTGGTGGCCAGGTATGAGTTGGAGGCGTATTTGATCAGCTCGGCGGAGACCACATCGGTGATATACATTGGCGCGCCCAATGTGGCGTACAATTCTATGAGCTTCATCGCCACGTTTTTTGAAGGGGCGCCAATTACAATCCTGTCCGGGTTCAAAGCGTCGGCGATTGCCGAGCCTTCCCTTAAAAATTCCGGATTGGACACCACGTCGAACTCCACCCTGGTTTTCTCATTTTCATTGATGATCCGTCGAACCAGGTCGCCCGTGCCCACGGGGACGGTGCTTTTGTTGACCACCACCTTGTATCCGTTGATGTTTTTTCCGATATCTTTGGCGGCGCTTTCCACCTGGCTTAAGTCGGTTTCCCCCTCATTTTTGGAGGGGGTGCCCACACAGATGAAAATTATATCCGCACGGCGGACATACTCCCCCACATCGGTGTGAAAGCATATGCGCCCTTCGGTCAAATTACGTTTGACCATTTCCTCCAGGCCTGGCTCGTATATGGGCATTATGCCTTTGGACAGCCTGGACACTTTTTCGGCGTCCACGTCGACGCAATACACATCGTTGCCCAGGTCGGCGAACACCGCCCCCGTGACAAGCCCCACATACCCGGTTCCTATTACGCAAATGCGCACTTTTTACGCTCCCTGGAAGATGAAAAAGAGATGATTATAGCCCAACTTGGGGTCTAGCGTCCAAATAAGCTGGTGAGAAAAAGGGACTTTCCGCCCACAAAGCCGCCTGCGCTCCCATTAATTTTGGTTTATTCGGTCCTCAAGCTTACTTGGCGCACCTGAACCCGATACTTTTTTGGCGGGACTCGGCATTGCCGCTATCCCTTGCAGCCACCCGCATAGAAGACGCGGTGCTTTTCCAGGAGCCACCGCGAACCACTTTGAGTTTTTTCCGGTTTTCATTGGGGCCAGCGGGATTCCTGACTGGCGCCCATTGGTAATAAGTGCGGTTATACCAATCTTCCACCCACTCAGAAACATTGCCAGCCATGTCGTACAGGCCCAGGGAACTGGGTTGATAGCCACCCACCCCCCTGGTTTTATTCAGGGCCCCTCCTGTGGAAGAGGAGTAACGTTGCACTTTTTCCCTGGCGTTAAAATTGGCGTCGCCACCGGAGATGACATTATTC
>JAOUNV010000532.1 GCA_029880775.1 Nitrospinota bacterium
GTCCCCTCTTACGATACGCACGCTCATAGCAACCGCCCTGCCAGCACCAGGCAGCGTACCCTGACCATTGAGGAGGCGTATCACGAAGCTGGTGTGGGTGTTGAGATAAATCCCACCACCACAATCATTGACGACAGTGACCCGGCGTTTAATACCTGGAGCGTCGCAGAGCTACACGATGCGATGGGTACTCATTTCAGCCGCTTTCCCGGCTCCTGGCCAAAATGGCATATGTGGGGCCTGCTGGCGGGTAGCTTCGTGAGCTCGGGAACCGGGGGTATAATGTTCGACGCTCGCGCCGCCTATGGAGGCGCCGGAGAGGCGCCGGAACGCCAGGGTTTCGCTGTGTTTCGCAACCACAGTTGGTTCAACAACCTCAAAGACGGCGCGCCAGCCAATCAAGCGGAAGCCTGGGCCATGCGCCATTTTCTGTATACGTGGGTCCATGAAGCGGGACACGCCTTCAATTTCCTGCACTCCTGGGATAAATCCAGGGCCGATTCACTTTCGTGGATGAATTACGACTGGAAATACAATTCCCTAGATTCAGGTAATGACTACTGGCGGGATTTTGAATTTCGGTTTGACGACGAAGAGCTGATCCATATGCGACATGGAGACCGCGCCTCGGTCATCATGGGTGGTGACCAATGGGCAAGTGGGGGCCATATGGATATGCCTGCCGACGCCTTTTCCAAAACTATGGGTGAAGCTCCGGTCGAACTGCTGCTGCGCGGCAAGGGATACTATGAGTTTCTCTCCCCAGTATCCATCGAAGTAAGGCTGCGCAATCGCCTGGATGATATGGACCTGGAACTGGATCGGCGTTTTGACCCGACCTTTGGCTGTGTCAAATATATGATCAGAAAGCCGGACGGCAAGACTGTTTTGTATGAGCCTATAGCGTGCCAGGTTGGCGATCCCGACCTGGTGAAACTACAGGGCGCCAAGGCGGCGAAAAACGGCGAAGACCGTTACAGCCAGAATGTATACCTGCAATATGGTTCCGGCGGCTTTTATTTCGATGTACCGGGGGACTATCTGGTTCGGGCTATTTATAGCGGCGCTGGTGAAATGATTCTCACATCTAATACATTGAAGTTGAGAGTCGGCACACCGCTCACTAGGCGTGAGGATATCGTCGCTCAGGATTTCTTTAGCCGGGATGTGGGCATGTGCCTGTGCCTTGGCGGCTCCAAGTCCCGCTTCCTGACAAAGGGAATGGAAACGCTGGAGGGCATAATGGAAGAGTTCAAGTCCACTGCCATGCAAGCGAAAATCGTGTCCATGATTGTTGGCAGCGTGGGAGCGCCTTTTTTCGGCATTAAGGATCCGGAGAAACTTCGACAAATCGAAAAGCTTCATGACGGCGACCCCAAAGCCGCGCTGGCAATGAGTAAAAACGCCATGGAGTTTTACCATAAGGAAGGTGGAGGAGACGACAATATTGATTACGGGCTCCTGGTATGCCAGCGTGTGCGCCTGCACAAGGAGGTCGGCGACGATAAAAGCGCCAAGGCCGAAGGCGATAGCCTGGTGAATGACTTGAGTAGCCGTGGTGTCCATCCACCGGTGGTCAAGGCAATTCAGAAAGACATGTCGGGTAAGTAGAAGGCGACAGTCCGAGCCATCCTGGTTGGCGGATGGCTCGGACTAAACGCTCATTACTCCACTCTTGCGCCCCAGGTCAGGCGACCAAGCTGAAGCGGGAATGCCAGACTCCGGGTCAGGCCGGCAATCTATCCCAGGCTTTTTTCGGCGAACCCGCAAGCCGCCCCCGTGCAGTTCATACGCAATATCAATTCCCCGCGCTCTGGTATCTGCTTATCCCCAGGCGCCACAGCATATACGCCATCACGAATACCACCAAACCCACCATCGGCGTCAGGTACTGGATATACGGATGGAACAAAAGCTGCTCCCCCTCCCGCGATAGAAAGTAGTGGCTCGGATAATAATTTATAAACGCCAGCGGAAACGCGATTGTCAAAAATAACTGCATCCCCCAGTGGTATATCGAAATGGGGTAGAAGATCATCTCCTTGGAGCTGTACACCAGCATATGCACCAGCGAACGGTTGCGGATAGTCCAAAAGCAGACCGCCGCCACCCCCAGCCGCAAGCCCCCCTGGATCAACACCGCCCCGCCGATCACCACCGGCAGATAGGCCGCCTTGAGCAGGGTCC
>JAOUNV010000534.1 GCA_029880775.1 Nitrospinota bacterium
TGGAGGCATAAGCGCCATGATGCCCATTAAAGCCATGGCCGCGGCCATATTGGCCTCGTCAGAGCCCGCGTCATACAATATGCCAGCCTGGGTCTTCTCACCCAGAATAGCCCCCCCCACTCCGGCGGCCGCAGCAAGGGCTATCAATATAAGAGGGAACTGGATCTTGACACCTTCCCTGGAAAACCCAAACAGGGAAAACCCAGGCCCGGTGTCCCCAAAAACAGCTGGCCTGCTTTCAATCCTTTTCATCTCCGTTTGCAGCATTTCCAGCTTTGTCGCCACCTTCTGCTGCTCGATTTCCAGCTTGCGCTTCTCGTGCTCCATGGTGGCTTTCATGCGGGACACTTTATACGATTCGTCAAGCCCCAGGTATTTGCCCAGAGCCCCCCGCAGATCCGCCACAGTCTGAAACCTTGCGTTAGGCTTTTTCTCTATGCATTGGGAGACTATGTTGTAAAGCTCCCTATCCACTCCCTCTATAGGTGGAGGGTCGGTGTTCACATGCGCTTTTATCACCTGCTGCGCGCTCATTCCCTTATATGGGTGCTCCCCGGCCAGAAGCTCATACATGGTAAGCCCCAGGGCGTATATATCGCATCGGGCGTCAGGCTTGGCCCCTCCGATCAGCTCCGGCGCCAGATACGCCAATGTTCCGGCCAGTTGAGGCCTCGCCCCGTCTCCCGCCAGCAGCACTCTGGCGATGCCGAAATCCATCAGCTTCACTTCCTTCTTAGAGCTGATCATTATGTTGGCCGGTTTTATATCCCGGTGTATAACATTATTTTTATGAGCGTATTCCAGAGCCGCGCATAGCTTGTATGTGATATTGGCGGTGGTCTTGGAGTCTAGCTTGCCTCCTCTTCTTTTGGCGATGGTCTTCAGATCCATTCCATCCACCAGCTCCACCAGCAAGAAGGCGTAGCTGCCATGATGTTCGAAATTGATCAGCCGCATAATCCCAGGATGGGTAAGGATCATGGAAACCTGGGCTTCCTGCTTTAAGTTCTCAATGGCCTTGGGATCCTCGCTCAGTTTTCGCTTCAAGAGCTTTATGGCTACCAGGCGTTCCAGCTGGGTGTCCACCCCCTGATACACGATACCCATGCCGCCTTCGCCCAGCTTCGAGATCACCTTGTACCTGTTGGCAAGGATGGAGCCTGGCTCTATAGCCATATTCTCGGATTTGCCGGAACCGGAGGACTCCAGCTGATCTCCCAAAACTACGGTCTTGTCGATATTCATTAAATGATTTCGCTGATACTGCTTATTTAGAGGGATTGACCCATGACGGGTGGATAATCCGCATCCCATCCATACCGTACAAATATATCATTTTGCGACAGGCTGGGAAACAATATTCAAGGTACGCCCACCAAAAGCCACTCGCCCCACAAGGCAGGCTCATACCATCGATGGCCCCACCGGTAAATGCCGGAAAACCAATCGTCATACCCAGCGGCCTCTATCTGCCAAGCCCGCCCAATATGGAACCGAGTATGCCCCTTGATATGCTTTTGCCAAACACAGCCTTGGCGATGCTTCGCCCCACCTGGCTACCAATGGAGCGAGCGGCGCTTTTAAAGAACGCTTCACCAACGCCTTGCCTGGCTCTACCCCGTTTTGCGGGTTTAGCGGCCTTCTCCGCCTTCCGTTCGGCTGCTTGCTCCTTCTCCTGCTGTATCGCCTCTTCCTCCATCTTGGCTTTTTCCGCCGCTTTCTTTTGCAGTATTTCGAATGCGGATTCTCGGTCTATGGGCACCTCATATTTTGCTTTTATGGGAGAGCGGCTGATCTTTTCCTCCCTCTCCTTTGGATCCAGGGGCCCCATCCGCGACTCTGGCGGCTTGATTAAAATCCGTTTCACAGATGTCGGTTTGCCGGAGCGATCCAGGGAGGAGACCAGCGCCTCTCCCACTCCCAGTTGGGTTATCGCCTCCTCCACATCCAGGTCCGGATTATCGGGAAACGACTCCGCCACCGCCTTGATCGTTTTGCGGTCCTTCGGGGTAAACGCGCGCAAGGCGTGAAGTATCTTCATTCCCAGCTGCCCCAGCACGTCATCCGGCACATCCAGGGGGCTTTGGCTGATGAAGAATATCCCCACCCCCTTGGAGCGGATCAGCCGGGCCATCTGCTCTATCTTTTCCAGCAGGGCCTTTGGCGCCTGGTCGAACAGCAGGTGC
>JAOUNV010000535.1 GCA_029880775.1 Nitrospinota bacterium
CTCCTTGGGGGTGGCGATGCGGACCACATATGGCTTTCCCACATCCGCCGGTATATCCTTGCCACGGCAGGAGCCGTCATACATAGGCTTGGCGCCTGCCTTCTGCATCAGCGCCCGCTTTTCGTCCAGCTCCTCCTTCGTGCAGACGCAGCGATATGCGTGGTCGGAGTCGAGCAGCTTCTTGATATACGAATGATATATCTCCCACCGATCGGTCTGGCGGAATGGCCCTTCGTCGTGATCCAGGCCCAGCCAGGCCATGGCGTCGAGAATCTGCCGGATGGAATCTTCGGTGCTCCGCTCTTTGTCCGTATCCTCCACCCGCAGGATGAACTTGCCCCCATGCCGCCTGGCATACAGCCAGCTGAACACCGCCGTGCGCGCTCCGCCGATATGCAGATACCCTGTAGGGCTGGGGGCGAACCTGGTCCTTACTTCCGTTTGATCGCTCATGGTTGATTTCTACCCCAGGTCCTTTTTTATCCCCAGTTCCTTCAGTTGCCGCAGGCTCACTTCGCTGGGGGCGTCTGTGAGCATGCACACCGCCTTCTGGGTTTTCGGAAAGGCTATGACATCGCGGATAGATTCCGCCTTGGTGATAATCGCCATCAAACGGTCCAGCCCGAAGGCTATCCCTCCATGAGGCGGGGCGCCATATTCCAGCGCCTCCAGCAGGAAACCGAACTTGGCCGACGCCTCCTCCAGGCCGATGCCCAGCGCTTTGAACATGGCGCTCTGCAATTCGGTGTCGTGGATACGGATTGACCCTCCGCCGATCTCGCTTCCGTTTAGCACCAGGTCGTATGCCCTAGCGCGCATCTTGCCAGGGTCAGACTCGAACAGTTCTTTATCCTCCTCCCTGGGGGAGGTGAAGGGGTGGTGCAACGCCACCCATCTCTTCTCGTCCGGGTCGTATTCCAGCAGAGGGAAATCTGTGACCCAGCAGAAGGAGTGTTTATCGTCATCCATCAGGCCCAGTTTTTTACCAAGGAGGAGCCGCAAGGCCGCAAGCACACTAAGTGTCGTTTTATCCGCATCGGCGATGAATATCATCAGATCTCCAGGCTTTGCGCCCAATCTGTCCCGGATTCCCTCCAGGGTCGCCTTGCCGAAGAACTTTGCGATGGGGCTCACAAATTCACCCTTGTCGTCTATCCTGATCCAGGCCATTCCCTTGGCGCCCAGCTTGATAGCCTCGCCGGTCAGGTCGTCCACATCCTTGCGGGAAAATGAATTGCACCCAGTGGCCGCCAAGCCGCGCACAGAGCCGCCGCCATCCAGGGCGCCGCGGAAAACCTTGAATTCGCATTGACCGGCCAGGTCAGACACATCGGCAAGCTCCAGGCCGAATCGGGTGTCTGGCCGATCCACGCCATATCGGCGCATCGCTTCGTCATAACCGATGATGGGAAACGGGGTGTCCAGTTTGATACCCAACGACTTTTCGAATACCAGGGTGATCATCCCCTCGCAAATTGCTCGGACATCACTTTCGTCCACGAAGCTCATCTCCATGTCGATCTGGGTGAACTCCGGCTGCCGATCGGACCGCAGATCTTCGTCGCGAAAGCAGCGGGTGATCTGGAAATATCGGTCCATCCCCGCTACCATCAAAAGCTGCTTAAACAATTGGGGCGACTGGGGGAGGGCGAAGAACATGCCAGGATTTACCCGACTGGGCACCAGATAATCGCGGGCTCCCTCCGGGGTGGACTTGGTGAGCATGGGAGTCTCCACCTCCAGAAATCCGTTTTTATCCAGAAACTCACGAACCGCCATGCTCACCTTGTGGCGGGCAATGAGCCTATCCATCAATGGGCCGCGCCTGATCTCCATATAGCGGTGTTTCAGCTTCATCCCGTCGGATGGCTCCTCCTCCCGGTCCAGCACGAATGGCGGGGTCTTGGCCGGATTCAGTATCACGGCGCTGTCTGCGTATATCTCCACCTCGCCCGTGGCAAGGTTCGGGTTCACTGTTCCCTCTGGGCGTCTGGATACGGTCCCTTCGATCTTCAGTACGTATTCGCCCCGTATGGAGTGGGCCACTTCGTGGGCCTGATTGTCTATCTGCGGGTTCAGAGCCACCTGGGCGATGCCACTGACATCGCGCAAATCCACGAACACCAGTCCGCCATGGTCTCGGCGGCGGTGGACCCAGCCGGTGAGGGTCACTTTATTCCCCAC
>JAOUNV010000536.1 GCA_029880775.1 Nitrospinota bacterium
CATGCGGTGCGCGTCCAAGTGAAGGAATAGGAGAAAACCGATGAGCGATCATTACACAGTGCTGGGGTTGTACCGGAAGGTGGAGACTATCACCATGGCCGGCGACCCTATACGGGAAGCGTTTCGGATCAAGGATGGCGACATTGAGGTGCTATCCTCGGCCGCTTATCCTGACGGAGTGATATTGGACGATAAAGAGCTACACCACCAGGTGGAGTCCCGTCAGTTTCTCTTCCCGTTTTTGATGGGATTTGTCGGTTTTGGCGCCGGGGTGACCCTGGCCGGAGGGACGGGGTACATCATGAACCTTATAGTGGGGGGCAAGTCGCCGTTCACCTACGCCCCCACAGGAGTCATCACTTATGAATTTACCCTGCTGTTCGGTGTGATCGGGTCGGTGTTGTCTCTGTTGTATTATGCCGGGCTGCCGAACTGGACCGACCGGGCCTACGATCCGGAAGTCTCTGATGGCGCCTTGGGTCTTCTGGTGAAGCTGTATTCCACCGAGGATCAGGAAAAGGCGGCTAAGATGATGGAGGAGCATGGCGCCTATAAAATCAAGAAGGGAGTGAACGATTTCTGATGATGCGCGCTCTAGGATTTTTATCAATCATGATTTTCGTGGCCTTGTCGGCCTGCGAAAACTACGACATGGATATGGCCGACCAAGTGTCGTTCAAAGTGCAGGAGAGCCCCAGGCTCCAGGCTCCAGTCGGCTCTGTCACCGTTCATCAGGAACGGGTGGACTATGCCGATGTGGATGGGGTGACCTTGGAGAATCTGTTCCCTAAAAACGAGCAGACTCTGGCGACGGGGAAAAAGCTTTACGGAATATATTGCCTTCCATGCCATGCCGCGGATGGCACCACAAGTGGCATGCCTGTGGCGGACAAAATGGATCCACGGCCGGCTGATCTGCTGAGCGAGGCGGTGACCAGCCTTACGGAAGGGGAGATATTTCATAGAATAGTAGAAGGATTCGGCATAATGCCTGCCTATAAGAGGGATTTGTCGGACGAGGAAGCCTGGTACGTGACAGAGCATGTCATGAAACTTCAAAAAAGGGACTAAGATTGCTGGGGGCAAATATGTTCAATAAACTGATAAAGATTACAATCATGGCTGCGCTAGTGGCCGCTTTCACCTGCGATCAGGCCATGGCCAAAGCCAACATCCTGATGGGCAAAAGACTGTTTAACTCCTACTGCGCTGTCTGCCATGGGAACGATGGTAAAGGCGCAGGGCCTCTGTCGGCCAAGCTGCAGACCAAGAACCCGCCTGCGGATTTGACCGGCGACAAGTATCAAAGCAAGAGCGTGGATGACCTGCTCAAAATTATCCAGGGGTACAGCCGGGCGGACTCGGCCATGCCAAAATGGGAAAACGTGATCCCGGAGGGGAACATGCGCGCGCTGTCGGAATACGTCCTCTCTCTGACCCAAACTGACGTTAGGCTGCGTGGTGACGAAAGATTGGGACGGGAGATTTTCCGGCTCTCCTGCGTCGCTTGTCACGGCCCACAGGGGGATGGCGGCGGAGTGTTGGCCAAGCTGCTGAAGGTCAAAATGATCAACTACAAGACAAAGCCTCTAACTTCCATTAACGATGATGAGCTGATAAAAATCATTACCAAAGGAAAAGGGGAGTTCATGCCCGGATGGGAAGGCACCCTGGCTTCCGAAGAGGTCAAGGACGTGGCGGCATATGTGAGGAGCCTGTACAAGAGGTAATCACGCTTGATTGTCAATATGGCGCGCCCTGGGAACAGATAGGGCGCGTTTTTTTTTACGATACCTGTCCAAGAGCGTTTCGGATCAGCTCCTCCAGGCTCCCGCCCGGATCTGCCGCCCTTGCCGTCTTCACAGCCTTTTGCGCCTCCTTGGCTTTGTAGCCCAAGGATAGCAGCGCCTCTACAGCGTCGTTCTCCAGGCTGGATGCTGACCAGGGGGAGAGTTCTTCGCCCACATCGAAATCTTTTAGCTTGTCGAACAGCTCCAGAATAATACGGTCTGCCGTCTTGGCGCCCACGCCAGGGATGGCGGATAACCGGGCCGTGTCCTTATGGCGCACGGCGTCCGTCAGCTCCGCCGCAGGCAGGCCGGAGAGGACGTTTATGGCCAGCTTTGGCCCCACTTTGGATACGCCGATCAGCCTCTGAAAAATCTCCCGCTCCGCCTGGTTCA
>JAOUNV010000537.1 GCA_029880775.1 Nitrospinota bacterium
AACCTATCCTGGCCCTGGAACTGAACCGCTCCATGGCGACGATGGCCGCTAAAAACGCCGAGGCTTATGGCCTGAAAAACTATCGTGTGATCGAAGCGGATCTGATGACCGCGCCCCGGATGTTCAGGGGAAGGCCATTTTCCGCCATAGTCTCCAACCCGCCATACCGCAAGCGGGGCCATGGCCGACTGAACCAGGACCGGGAAAAAGCGATGGCCCGACATGAAGTGGCGATGACCCTTTCCGGACTGGTGGACACCGCTTCCCGGCTACTTGAGCCAGGGGGAACCCTCACCCTGGCAATGCTGGTTTCTCGGCGGGATGAATATCGTTCACTGCTCTCCGGCGCTGGATTTTGCGAGAGCAGAGCGCGACAGATCCGATACCGCTCTTTTTCACCCGCCAAAGTGTTTTTAAGCGAGGCGGTATATGGGAAAAAAGCGCTCCTGGCCGAAGAGCCTCCCCTGGTTGTGGACGAAGGGGACGGATGGTCCGCGGAATACAAAAGCATAGTTGAAAAATATGGAGGATGAGACCCCGCCTCTGTTCATCCTCACAGGCCCCACCGCCTGCGGCAAGACTGGGGCCGGGGTGGAGATGGCCTTGCGGCTGGGGACCGAAATCATTTCCGCCGATTCGGTGCAGGTATACAAGCATTTTGACATAGGCGCCGCCAAACCATCACCGGAGCAGATGGCCATGGTCCGGCATCACCTTGTGAGCGTGGCCCGGCCGGAGGAGGAATTCAACGCCGCCAGGTTCCGGGATGAGGCCCTGCCCATCGCTTCGGCGTTATGGGCCGAAGGAAAGCTGCCCCTGGTGGTGGGGGGGACGGGGTTGTATATCAAGGCGATAACGCAAGGGCTGAACCTGGCCGGGCAAATAGGGAAGGAGGCGGAGGCGGAGTTGGAAAGGCTCTGGAACCTGGGGGGTCAAAAGCTTCTGTATGAGAGACTCCAAAAAGATGACCCGGAATGGGCCGCCAGGATACATCCCAACGACACGTTCCGCACCAGGCGCGGCGTGGGAGTGTTGCTCACCACCGGACGGCGCATGAGCCAGATCTTCGCGGCGAACCCGGACAGGCCCGCGCCTCATGTCATGACCGTGGTTATGGACATTCCCAGGGAGATTTTGAGAAAGAGGATATCCACCCGCATGGAAGAGATGTTGTCGAAAGGCTGGACGGAAGAGCTTAACATGTTGAAAGAAATGGGTTATAATATGGGGCATAAGCCGATGCGAGCCATCGGGTATAAGGAGATGTTCGCCGTTTGCGAGGGAACGATGGATTTGCTAGACGCAGAGGAAGCCATCGTGAGGGGGACTTGGGCTTTGGCCCGTCGCCAGATGACTTGGTGGCGGTCTGTAAAGAATTCGGTGGTCGTCTCTCTTAACGGAGAAGAAACCGCGGCAATGACCGCACAGATAATCTTATCACGCGATGAGGTCAGAAAATATTTTTCACTTCACGGCGTTAAAGCGTAATTTAGCCGCCATCGCCATGCTGTCGATGGTTTTATCCTTTCTTTCCCCCGCATTCGCCATGGGGCAGATGCTGGTGGCCGATAGCGTTGCCGATCCATCCCTCAGGTATATCAGAGCCCAGGAGTATCTGCGTAACAAGAAAAGGATCGAGGCCCGCGCCGAGCTGGAGATGATCAATTTCCAACGGGACTTTATCCTGGCCGACTACGTGGCATACGATCTGGCTTCACTTGCCCTGGAAGAAAACGATCCGGCGGCGGCGGCCAGTTATCTGAGAAACGCCAGTCGGGCGCTGGCGAAAAGCCCCCTTCGCAAGGACGCCAACAAACTGTATGTGCTGGCCAACTGCCAGGATCCGGCGGCTCCTGAATGCGAAAAGGCCATGACCGTGATCAGCAAGAAGATGACTCCCTCCAGCTTCAAGCCTGGCCGCCTGATAATCGCCGCCACCCGCGAAGAAAACAAGGGCCATCTCTCCAAAGCACACAATTATTACTCCCGAATCCTGTATAAGCATCCCGCCTCCCCAGAGGCGCCCCAGGCCTCCGCCGGGATAAAGAGGTTGCAGGCACGGGCGGGAAAGGCCGCATCCAGGCTGTTTCCCAAGCCCACGTATAAGGATAAGCTGACCCGAGCCACAAAACTGATGAAAGCCTATCGATATAGCGAAGCGGCCGTCGCCCTGAAGTTGA
>JAOUNV010000538.1 GCA_029880775.1 Nitrospinota bacterium
CTATAGTATTTATCGTTCGTCACCCGCCCGCCTAGTGGCAGAAGACATGTCAGGTCTCCCGTCACTTAAAGTGGAGGCAATAACGTCAGCTTAAAGTTTCGATTATCTTTCGTTGCGAACCAAAGATCAAGTGTAATGAGCTTTCCTCCGGAAAATTAAGGGATTCAAAATGAAGGATTGCGGGATTAAGGACGACTATTCATCATCGGCATACCCGCCCCGGCCAACATAATTAATGGATAAGCCACAACCCAGGCCCAGGACCTGGAAGAAAGATCAAACCCCGGATCCATTTATATCCCTTGCGTGATGAAAAAATCTGGATCCTGGCGGAAAATCGTAATAGTATTGACATCCCACCCCAAATAGGTAATGATAATCATTGTCAATATCAATTACGCCGAGCGCCTGACTTTCAGGCCAAGGTAGTTCGGCCAATGGGCCTCATGGTCGGTATATAAATAGTCATGTCTGGTGGATTGTTAATCTCATTCAGAGAAGGCCTGGAGGCTTTCCTGGTGGTGGGCATCATCTTGGCGTACCTGGGCCGCATGGGAATGCTTTCCCTGCGAAAATGGGTATATCTGGGTGTGGGGCTGGGAGTTTTCGCCGCCTTCGCGCTGGCCTTCGTTTTCCAAGTGGTTCTTTCCGGTTTCGAAAGCAGCCTGATGGAAAAATATCTGAAAGCCGGGATCATGGGTTTTGCTGTGATAGTCCTCACATATGTGATGGCGTGGATGAGCCGCAACAGCCGAGTGATAAAAGGCGCCGTGGAACAGGAGATCAACACCGCAGTCTCCGCCGGAAATATGATCGCCCTTATGCTGGTTGCCTTTTTCGCCGTAGTGCGCGAAGGGTTGGAGACCGTCCTTTTCCTGGGAGCGCTATATGGCGGCGGGATGGACACCAGCGTTCTGGCGGGTGTGGCGTTGGGCCTGGCCCTCTCCTTATTGGCGGCCTTGGCTCTTTTCCGTGGAATGAAAGGCCTGCCGGTGAAAACCTTTTTCAGGGTCACAGGTCTGCTTGTGCTGGTCATCTCCGCCGGGCTTCTGGTGAATATGATCGGCATCCTGCAAGATATAAACGCCATCCCCCTGCTGGCCCCGGGAATAATCGACCTGTCTTGGCTGCTGGATGACAATTCCACATTCGGAATCTTTTTAAAGGCCCTGTTTGGATACACCGCCCGGCCCAGCTTGGCCCAGGTGTTGGCGTACACCCTATACATCACAGTGGCTTACCTGCTGATTTTCAGGAAAAAGGACGCCGAAAAACCTCTGGATCAGGCGAACCTGGCCCATGCGCGCTAACCTTTCCTGGATCATTCTTGCCACCCTGGCGGCCCAGCTCCACGGCGCTACCCCAGCCATCGGCTATGGATACGCGGAAGCCGAAGACCCGGCGGTGGCCATCTTCCGCGATGGAGTGACCTCGGCCAGAAAAGGCGACTTTGCACAGGCGACCGCAAAAGCCAAAGAGGCCTTGGCTATCATCGCCGATCATAAGCACAATGGCGCCTCACTGGCTTTAAAAATAGACGACGCGGCCAAATCGAAAAACGCCCCCGCCATGGCGGAGATCATGGCCAACGTTGTATACCTTTCGCTGAAAGAAAAGCTGGAGGCCAATATCGCCACAAGCCTTAAGGACTTCAACCGATGCAAGGCCAGGCTGTTCCTGGCGCGGAAAAATTATCTGGACGTGCTCGACGGCAACCTGAAAAAGAACAAGCCGGAAGATAGCCAGGCGATCATAAAGGGGTTTGACGAGGCGATGGCCGCCCTGGGCAATCCGGGTCTGTTTGGTATCGGGCAGAAACCCTCGGATCTGGCCCGGTTCACCCAGGCCGCCAGAAAAATTGAAGCGACTATCGAAGGGTTCTATACCAGATTCGTTAAACAATAGGCGACGGCAGGGCGCGGCCCCCTCCCCCCTTCGCCGCCGGAATTCGGAGTGTGTGGCATGAAAACCATCAGTACCATTATTTGCCTGCTGTCCTCCCTTCTCTTTGTCTCCTCCACATTGGCCCAGGAAGCCCCAGCTTTCGACATGGACCTTGCCCCCGCCGCCGATGAAGAACCGGTGGTCTCTTTCCATGGCTATTATGAATTCGAGCACCTGAGCGCAGAAGGGAAAAACTCCACATTCGATGCCCACAAACTGACGGTTTGGATGGG
>JAOUNV010000103.1 GCA_029880775.1 Nitrospinota bacterium
TTTGCTCACCTCCGTCGCCCACCGGAATGACCATCCGTCCCCCTTCGGTAAGCTGCAACGCCAGCGGCTCCGGGATTTGCGGCGAACCGGCGGTGACCACGATCGCGTCGAACGGGGCGTGGCTTGGGGCCCCAACAGAACCATCCCCCACTATGCAGACGATGTTCTTGAAGTTCAGCTCGTTGAATATCTTCCTGGCCCCATTGGAGAGGGAATTGAAACGCTCGATGGTGAATACGGTGTCGGAAAGGGAGGCCAGCACCGAGGTTTGATATCCGGAGCCTGTGCCGATTTCCAGCACCTTTTCCGCTCCGGTGAGCTGGGCATGCTGGGCCAGCATCCCCACCATGTATGGCTGGCTGATGGTCTGGCCAGAGCCGATGGGACCGGCCCAATCGTCATACGCCCTGTGGGCAAGGGCGGGCTCCACGAAAATATGACGGGGAAGGCGGCGCATCACCTCCAGCACACGTTGGTCGGTCACGCCCATTTTCATGACATGCTCATCCACCATTCGTTTTCGCTTGGCCTCGTATCTGTCCAAAATCTGAATCTTCCTTATGGTCTTAAGTCGGCTTTGGGCCTGGGATTGTCTTCCCTTTCGATTTTATTATGAATTAAGGATTTGTAATATTAAAATAAGCTAAATTTACGCAAAATGGCCTGAAATCATGATAATCGACAAGCTTGTGAAGCCCCATCCGCTCCTGATAGAGCGATTCCGGGAGTCCCCGGCCCAGCAGCCATCAGAGATATTAAAGAAGGAATGGCGTTCCATCGCCTGTATGTCTTGCGGAGCGTGTTGCTGCTCTTCAGTGATACCGATCCTGCGGATGGATTTCGACGCGTTTCATGGCCGCCTGGGGCTGAAGAAGGAAAATGAAGAGTTCGCCGCTCTTTTTTTGCAAAACCCGAACCCAGTGGGCCCCAGTTGCCACATCGAGACGGACAAGTATGGCGGGCGATGTATGTTTCTGGAAAAAAAATCGATGTTCCGCTGCGTGGAGTGGGAGGCCCGGCCCGATGTGTGCCGTGAGTTTTTCTGCTGGGATATGACAAATTTCGAAAAATATATGAACGGCGAGGAGCAGGATGACTTTTCTCCCGATAACAGCTGGGAGGAGAATTTCGACAAACTTCTGCTCAAGACCAAGATGGAGAGCCCTCTGACATTTTTCGAAAAGGAGATGCGGACATACCTGGGCCTTTTGAAGGGAGAAAACTACAAATGCTGGTTCGACGCCCACCGGGAGGAGATGAAAGTATAAAAATGGTGGATGGAAACCGCATGACCTTTTTGGCCGAAAAAGATGAACTGAAGCCCATTCGAGGCGCCCTGTCTGAGCCCCCCAGCTTTCATAATCCCGGCCCTGTCCGTATAATAATTACATGAGAAACAGGGGGCGCCCACACCACGCCAAGTTTATATCTCTATTGTCAGGTGCAAACTCTTTATGGAGAACGTCATGAGAAATTCCATCCTTCCGCTGGCCATGGCTGGCGCCATATCACTTTGCCTCTCTCCTGCCATGGCCCATGTAATAGAGGAGCCAGTTCAGCCACCCACCCAGGGCACATCTCGACCAGAGGCGACGCCGACGCAATCTGAAAACAGGACATCACAGATCGTGGCGAAATGGTTCGGGAATTTCAACGGGATCCTCGGCGCCCAGACCATGCAAAATTCCGGCTGGAAAGATGACGACAAGGGCACGCTGGTGGCTACGGGCTTTGACATGGATCTCGGTAAAGCGGAATGGCCAGTCAATCTTTATATCGGGTCACACACCGGCATCCCAAAAGACCAGCGCATGGATAGTGAAAATTACAACCTTACCACCTTCAAATTCGGCCCAAGATATTACCTGGAGAAAAAAGGGGGGATCAGGCCATATCTCACCGCTGGCGTGGCCATGGTGGAATCCGTCCGGTCATGGAACGAAGGGATGCACAGGAGCTCAAGCCAGTCTGAAGAAACATTTGGGGTCTTCGCAAACGCTGGGGTCATCTTCAAGCTGGGGCGGTTTTTCCATATCGGCCTGGACATTACCGTGGTGAACTCGGGCAAACTGGATGGCAATAGCGACTCGAACCACCTTCGGGCCGGAGTTGTGCTGGGCGCCGGCAGCGAGTAGAGCGCGCTATAAGGGCGCCATCGCCCCTGGGTGGCGCACAGTAAGAATGATGTATAATGTCAACCCAACCATATAACGAAAGGTTATCCATATATGAATAGTGTTAAAGCCAAATACGTGTCCATAGCCTTGGCGGCCTCCTTCCTGGTGGCGTGGGCCGCCCCCGCCATGGCGGCGCCCCCCAGCGGCAATATAAACCTGCTCGTCGGCAACAGGAGGATGGTAGACAGCGGCTGGAAGACCAATGGAACCGTGGAGGGATACACCCTGGGAATAGATTTCGATTTCGCCAAGGACGACTGGCCCGTGGCCCTCAATGTCGGGCTGTTGGGCTTTCGCGATTCAGCCTCCAAGGTGACCATGAATACCAACCTGAACGTAACAGAAGTAGCCGTGGGCGCCAGAATGTATTTCGGAGGCCGCGACTTTGTCCGTCCATATGCGGGAGCAGGCCTGGAGATCATGGATGTCTCCATGAATGTGGAACAGGGGCCCGGCTCCACAGACAGCAAAGACAGGACCACCGGATATTATCTGAACGCAGGCGCCGTCCTGAATTTCTTTGGAGTGCTCAACGTGGGGCTGGACGCGCGATGGATCGGCGGGACAAAACCTGGGAAAGATATTTCCAGCCTCGATTCCTATCAGGCCTCATTTGTAATTGGGATGAGCCTGTAGCGTATGGCGGCGAGCTCTCCGCATTCGAAACTGCGGAGAGTTTCTACGCTATCCGATACTTCTCCTGCCCCATCTGGTACAGGTCGGCGCCCTGGATGTCGTTGATCACCACCGCCTGGAAGTCCTCCACGATCATCCGGCGCACCGCCTCCGGCCCCAGATCTTCGTAAGCCACCACCTCCACGCTTTTAATCGACCGGGCGATCAGCGCCGCCGCCCCCCCGATGGCGGCGAAGTATACCGCCTTATGTTTAATCATGGCGTCCACCACATCCGGCGCCCGTTTCCCTTTGCCGATCATCCCCTTCATCCCCACCTCCATCAGCCTCTCGGCATAGGCGTCCATCCGATAGCTGGTGGTAGGTCCGGCGGAGCCGACCACGCGGCCAGGCTTGGCGGGTGACGGGCCGACGTAATAGATCACGGCGCCCTTTGGATCGAACGGCAGCGGCTTGCCCTGGTCTAAAAGGTCCACCAGCCTTTTGTGGGCCGCGTCCCTGGCGGTATACAGCTCTCCGCTGATGCTCACCTGGTCGCCTGATTTCAAAGAGGCCACCGCCTCATCCGTCAGGGGGGTGGTAAGTTTGATTATCTGGCTCATAGGATCGTCTCCTTGTGGCGGCTGGCGTGGCAGCATATCTGCACGGCCAGCGGCAGCGTGGCGATGTGGCAGGGGTGCTTGTCCAGATGAACCGCCAACGCGTAGTTGCGCCCACCCAGCCCTTGCGGGCCCATCCCCAGGTTGTTGATTCTTGTCAAAAGCTCCGCTTCCATCTGGGCCAGTTCCGGGTCTGGATTCTGCGAGCCGATCTCCCGCAGCAGCGTCCTCTTGGCCAGTATGGCCGCCTTCTCCGGCGTGCCCCCCACCGCCGCGCCCACTATCACCGGCGGGCATGGGTTGGAGCCTGCCTCCTGGCAACGCTGGACAATGAAATCCATCACAGCCTTCTTGCCACCGGAGGGGGTGAGCATGGTGACGCGAGCCATGTTTTCCGACCCGCCACCTTTTGGCGCCATGGTCAGCTTCACCCGGTCACCATCCACTATCTGCGTTATCACCACGGCAGGCGTATTGTCTTTTGTGTTGGCGCGGGTGAAAGGGTCGCAGATCGATTTGCGTAAAAATCCCTCTTCGTATCCCCGGCGCACACCTTCGTTGATGGCGGCTTCCAGTGATCCACCCACCAGGTGGACATCCTGCCCCAGATCCACGAACACTACGGAAAAGCCGGTGTCCTGGCACATGGGGACTTTTTCATCCCTGGCGATCATGGCGTTTTCGATCAGCGCCTTGAAGATAGCTTTGCCTGTGGACGATTCCTCCGTCTCCTGGCCCCGTTCGAAAGCCCGGATCACGTCCTTTCCCAAGTCCGTGTTGGCGGTCTGGCTCATCTGGCGCACCGCTTCTATGATTTCCGTTACGTCTATTTCCCTCATGACGGCAAGCCCCACCCTCTCATTTTCAGCCACTTGATAATACATCTGATTTTGCATCGGCGCCCTCCAAGTGTCAAGGCCATACCATGACGATGACGATCCTGGTTGCGCACCGGGCCTGGGAAAAGCAATAATGCTCAAATTGTCGGTGGGTATATTAATTACACGAACATTTATTTTGAGGAGATCAGGCACATGGTGGGAGCTATCGGCGCCCTTGTTTCAATTGCCATAAAGTCAGCCTTTGTCCTCCTGGCTCTGCTCTTCGTCAACAGGTTCCTAAAGTTCGACTACGGCAAGATCAACCTCATAGAGGAAGCTGTAGGTAAAGTGGTGGAATGGTTCCGCGAACACCATCTGAGCCTGAAGGCGAACCTGCAAGCCGCCGCCGGTATGGTGGCCCTGGCGCTGTTTGTAAACTGGTATGCGGAGCTGGACAACGGAACGCTGAACAGCGTAGGGGGCGATCTGAAGGATCTTGTCCGGGGGGAGAGCTGGAACAACATCATCCCGGCGCTTGATTCGCTCACCAGGATCATGGTCTACATGATTATGCTTATCGCGCTGAACCGGTTTTTCAGGCTGGAGATCGAACTCATCACCCGGATCGATAACTGGCTGTATGATTATCTTGATCGCCTTATTCTCTCCCATGGCGGGGTTTTCGAGCTTGTCTCCAAAACTGTCATGACCCTCATCGTCGCCATGACTGTCAATTACCATGCCGAGGTGGGATTTGTGCCGCTCACATGGCTGCAGAAACAGACGGTGGCCACCCTGGGCCTGGAGGGGTTGGGAGAGGGCTCGGCCGCCCGCCGGGCGAGGAGAAGATGCCAGGGGGAGCAGTCTATGTATGAGATGAGAGCGAATCTTATGAGAAACGCCATGTTCATGGCGGAGGCGGAAGGCCGAACCGATGCCGCCATTGCTTTCCGTGACAAGCTCGACAACCTGGCCGAACAGGCGAAATCCTGCCAGTGACCGGCCCCATCATGGAAAAAGCCATTCTGGCCGCGAATATGGTACAGTTGATCTGTCTTGGATAAACACAACTTTACATCATTGCTGATCAGGCTTCCCACAGCCTTGGCCGTGTCGGCCCTGGCCGTATGGGCCGTTTTCCGCCTTCCTGCGGCTTGGGCTTTCCCCGAACTTAGCGCGCAACAACCCGCGCCCCCCGCCATGACATCCATATTTGACCATCATGGCGCCCCCACCACCGCAAAAAGAGAGGGGCCGGAGCCGCAGCCGACTCAAGCAGGAGGCGGGAAGTGGGACACCATCAGCGTGGATGGGGAAGTGTTGAGCGCGGTTCCATATTATGTCGGGGGAATAGTGGCGCGCGATCTTGCCGTACTCACAAGGAAAAGGCTCATCCTGGCTGGCATGATAAACGACGAAATGCAAGCCAGATGGACATCCCGCCTGCTGGCTGGCGTTACCCCTCTAAGCCTGGCGGTGTTCGACACCAACGGCGATGGCCGCGAGGAGATCTTCGTAAACGCATGGCGCCTCGATGGGCTCCACTCCATGATGTTCGACAAAGCGGGCGGACGATACCGCATCCTGGCGGAGAACCTTCCATACTTCTTCTCCGGCACACCGGGGAAGAAACTTTTCGCCCAAAAGCTGGCCAACGGGGGAAAGGATCTGGACCCGGTGGTGTATGAAGTGAACCGGGAGGAAGGCGACCTGAAAATGAATCCGGCGTTCACCATCGAGGGGAAAGCGCCACTGGGGCTGTATGTGATGGACGTGGATGGCGATGGAGACATGGAACGGGCAGGCGTGGCCCCGGACGGCTCGTTGCTGATCTATTCGAAAAAGGGGAAGCTGCTGTGGAGAGCCGAAGGGCTGGGCGCCGGAACCAAAAAGACCAAGGGCGCCGCCAATGGCGATGGAAAAAGCCAGCTTGCCGCCTCCCCCAGGCTGGTCCAGCTAAATGACAAGGATGGAAGGCCATTGCTGGCGGTTGGATCCTCCATCTTCAAGTCAGGGATTTTTCTGGGAATCGGCCAAAACGAGACGGGGTATGTGACGATCATTCGCGCAGGCGCCAAGTCATATTCCGTGGAGAAAATGTTTGTCGCGTACAGGGCGTGGATCGGCGATCTGGTGGACATGAGCGGCGGGCCGTTGGGCCAGACCAACCTGCCAGGTTATATCACGATAAACAGTGAGGAGAAAACCTCAGTCATTTACCTTCCTCCCGGCCAGGAGAAGGGGCAGGAATCATCGGTATCTTCCGGCGAACCTTCTCGATCAAAGAAAGGTCCAAAAGGGCGGTAACGAAACCCTCCCCATTTTCCAAAAGGGCCGTCACCTCACCCCATGGATCGATGATGGCCGTGGAGCCGAAGCATCTTTTCCCCTTGCCGCATTCCCCCCACAGCGCCGGGGCGATCATATAGCATTGCGTCTCGATGGCTCTTGCGCGGATAAGCGTCATCCAGTGGGCGGCGCCTGTCTCCATGGAAAACGCGGAGGGAATGGCGATCATGTTAGCTCCATGCGCGTTGCGCAGCCCGGCGAAATGATCGGCGAACCGAAGGTCGAAGCATATGGACAATCCAAGGGTCCATCCTTCAAGCTCCGCCACCGTGACCGCGTCTCCCGCCTCCAGCCAACTGCTCTCGCAGAACTCACCGGTATCCAGCTTCACATCGAAAAGATGTCGTTTCTCGTATCGG
>JAOUNV010000539.1 GCA_029880775.1 Nitrospinota bacterium
GGTCGTCCCTGAAATTCTCCACATCGGCGATCCCCTCCAGAAACTCCTCCACCCTCTCCGGATGGATCTGGAATGAGGAAGGGTAAAGAATGATGACCAGCTTCCGGCCATGGCGGGCGGCCTCCCGGGCTACGCTATCCAGGGTCTGGAAGGCGGGCGTCCACATCTTCTCCGCTTCTTTCTCGTCCGGGACGTACATGACCCCCACCTCGATGATGGAGATATAGAAAATCCAGCGGGCGTGGACAAAATAGGGATTCTTTAGCTCAGGCGTATCGTCGGTGATGACCTGGCCCGGGGTCACCTCGCATCCTCCGCACTTCCCCTCCTTGCTTCCCTCGGCCAAAAACTTGTCCCACTCGCTTTTCAGCTGTTCGCTCTCCACGCTTTTGGCCACGGTCAGGATGTTCCTTATGAACCTTAGCAGGTATGAGCCGCCGGGGGATTTTCGCTTCTCCTCCCCGGGAAGCTGCATGGTGCCGTAATAGATGTTCGGTCCGTCGTTCCCCATGTAAAAATGGAGGGCCACCAGGTCCGGCTGGTATTTTCCTGCGGCAAGCTCGTGAATCGTCTTGTAATCCCAAAGGTCCCCTCCGGTGACGCCGAAGTTTTGAACGTCCAGATCCTTGCCGCCGCACTTCTCCCTCAGCCGCTCCTCCAGGACCGTCATCACGGAGTCAGGATACGGGACCATGCCGTATGTGAAGGAGTCGCCCAGGGCCATTATCCTGTAACGCCCCTCCGGCTTCGGGGAGGTGAACTCCACGTCCCTCATGCCAAGGGAGTTGTCGTAATAGTTCAGCAGCGGCATGAAAGGCTTGATATCCGGCTTGGAGGCAAGGTAGGCCTCGAAGCTGGGGAACACAACCCCCTTCCTCTCCTCCTCCACCTGGACCAGGTAGCGCACCATTAAAAATTTCGCCGACGCTATCCGAACCACCGCCTCCCCAGCCAGGAAGCAAAGAGCCGCCGTGAAAAGGGCCATCACCGCATGAAGCCGGTACTTTTGCGCCGCCTGAAGCGCTCCCATCCTGCTTTCCACCGCCAGGCTGAAAAAGGCCATGCAAAGCCCAAGGACCGCAAAAGCCAGAGGCTTTTCCAGGTTGTCCACCCGCACAATGCCCAACGGCGCCGATATGGCGATCTTTCCGAAAACCACATATGCAAGGGAAGCGGCCAGGTGGCCTATGGCTAAAAGGAGGAAGAACGCGCAAAGAGCCCTGGAAACCGGAGGCGGTATACGTCCGCCCAAGGAAGGCGCCAGGGCCATATCCTTCAGCCGTCCGGCCGGCGAAACGTAGACGTAAAGAGCCGAGAACGCGGCGAGGACGGCTAAAGGCCAGAGGAGGCTTGCCACCACCCCGCCGGGTCCAACGAAGATCCTGTAGAGCGAGAGGATGGCGCCCAGGATGGCCCCGGCCGCGGCGATGTTTAGAAGCGCACTCCGGGGTTTATACATCGTGCCGGGAGGGGGTGGCGGCTGCAAATTGAAGGCTAATACGGCTTGGAGTACCTTGCCTGGCCGGTCTCATGGGTCTTCTTTTTCCAATATGTCGAGGCTTTTCTGTCCAAACGTTCATCCAGAAAATCGGTTCCAAAAAGCCGCATTATAAGGCCTAGGGGGGTTATGGCCAGGTAGAACACAAGCCCCAGTATCAGCCGGGTGTTCACCCATGCCAGCTTCATGGCGAACTTCACCCACACCCGGTAGAAAGGCAGAAGCGCCATGGGGGCGGCGGCCGCGAAAATGGCGAAAAACGCCGACAATGCGTAGAAGTAAACATAAGCCCCGCTCTGTTTGAACAACAGAACAGAGCCGATGACCGCCATGATCACCGTGAACCCGATCCAGGTTATGGTGACTTCCCTTTTGCTTTCTCCGATGGCCATGATCAATCAAGCTCGAATTTGGTTTGCCAGTCCTCGGTTTCCTTGAACTGGGGTTGGTCCTTTTTGGAAAGAAGGCACGGCCCAAGGACCAGATAGTCCATATCCGTCCTCATGAAGCATGTGTAGGCCTCCTCCGGCCTCAGGACGATAGGCTCGCCACGCACGTTGAACGATGTGTTGATGATCACCGGGCAGCCGGTGAGCTTGTCAAACTCCTTTATCATAGCGTAGTAAAGCGGGTTCGATCCGCCGTCCACCGTCTGGAGCCTTGCGGAGTAATCCACA